>NZ_JADEWC010000042.1 GCF_015207825.1 Cyanobacterium stanieri LEGE 03274 | reverse complement strand
GGTTCAAGTCGTCCTAATCTTCCCCCCACTCCCCCTTTACAGGCGAGAAATCCCCAAGTAAATAACAATAATACCACTAACTCCAATGCCCAAAATAATAACCCCCCGCCATCCCCTCAACAGGAAGTTAAAAACTATTTTGCTAATAGGTGGCAACCCCCAGAAAATTTAACTCAGAGCATTGAATATCGGCTTTTAATTAATGCTCAAGGTTCAATAGTTCGTATTACACCTGTCGGACAAACCGCTGGTTTTTTCATTGATAGAACCCCTTTACCGTTGCAAGGGGAGGCGATTACGTCTCCTTTAACCGAGTCTGAGTCTGTAACTATCAGGGTGATTTTTAGTCCAGATGGTAATGTTAATACTTTTCGGGAATAAAATATAATTTTGTTAACTCAAGAGTAAATATTAATAACTAATTAATGGAAGCCAATTTTGTAACGGAAATATTTTTGCCCATTGCCTTAATTACGATTATGCTTGGTATGGGTTTAACTCTTACTCCTAAAGATTTTCAACGAATAATTATTGATCCTAAGGCGATATTTACTGGGTTATTTTGTCAATTAATTGTATTACCTATTATCGCTTTTTTGTTGATGAGATTTTGGAATTTAGAGCCTGAATTTGCGGTAGGGGTGATTTTGCTCTCGGCTTGTCCGGGGGGGGCTACTTCTAATTTATACTCTTATTTAGGGAAATGTGATACGGCTTTATCTATTAGTTTAACTGCTTTGTCTAGTATTATTACCATCATTTCTTTACCTTTTATCGTTAATTATGGTATGGAAGTGTTTATGGGCGATCGCACCTATGTTGCTTTACCTGTGTTACAAACTATTGTACAAATTATTGTTGTTACCTTAATTCCCGTGTCTTTAGGGATGCTGATTCGCAGTTATAAGCCTAATTTTGCCCTTCGTGCGGATAAACCTGTTAAGATAGCTTCTGGTTTGTTTATGGTGTTGGTGGTATTAGGGGCAATTTTAGCGGAGCGAGAAAATTTAATTCCTTTTATCCAAGCTACTGGTTTTCCTACAATTACTCTTAATGTGATTACTTTGTTAGTTAGTTTTTTGATTGCTAAAACCACTGGATTGAATTTTAAACAGTCTTCTACTATCTCTATTGAAGCTGGTATGCAAAATGGAACTTTAGCCATTGCGATCGCTACTTCTGCTACACTATTAAATAATCCTCAAATTGCCATACCTCCTGCCATATATTCTATTATTATGTTTGTTACAGGGGCGATGGTTAGTTATATTTTTAGTCGCATTAATGGTGAAGATAAAAAACTAAATAGGGTTTGATTAAAAGGTGCGATCTTAATGTTAATTGATAATAGATAATGAGAATTATGGTATATTTTTTTGAGCGTTGTAATATTACCAAATTCTTGATATTAATAATTTCTGATTCGTTACTAAATATTAGATCGAATATATTGAAAACTCCAAAAAACGATCAAACCTATTAGTAAGTAAACGAAGACTATCAGAGAAGGAGTAAGTATATCCCAGATTTTATCTGAATTTGAAAATCTTGCAATGCCCACCAAAAAATATGTTAAAAAACTAATAGTAATCCAAATCGACAACAGTGCGATCGATATTAGAAATGGTATGAATCGATAGGAAAATAATTTTAAACCCATAATATAAACACCAAATATCATGTTTCCGAAGAAAGCCAAAATACCTAGCATTAATGAGATTAAATGTATCAGTTTAAACATCCTTAAATAATTTAAGCAAAAACGAAAGTTTCATGTTGAGGTAAATCCTTACTATCATTCTATTTCTAACCGATTAATTAAATTTTTTCTAACCTTCTTTAATCTTTCCTTCGAGATGCTTTCTAAACGTCCATTAATAATACATCTGTTTTACCGTGAGGACTATTTGCAACAACTAAAGCAGGGCGAAGTTTTCCTTGTTTTAAATTATATGAAATACTTAAATGTTTACGACAAATAAAACCTCTCAAATAAAATCCCAGCCTAATTAACCTCAATTTAGGTTAAAACCCTTGACCATTCCTTGTATAGATTTATGGGTGCTGAATCCATTTATTTCCAAACATAAAAGTTCAATTCATTGAACGAAAAATCCGTAGCCTTGTAATTCATTACAAGGTGGGAAATACTTAAAAAAAAATCCTGCCATTCTTTTTTCTGCCAATCAGTGTATTCAGCGACATTTACATCATAATCATTAGTAATTGATAATGTGAATTGTGCTATTCTCTCCACAATCTCAAAAGCTACCACAAAAGTCGTTATTCCTTTTCATGGCAGTAGATTTTAATAATTGTTCTGATGAAGATATTTTTTCTTGTGGAAAAATTTGTTGCTAATTAGAAATAATTGCATGTCCTAAAGTAGCAACAACTGTTCCAATCACTGATATACTAGCTATAATGATGGTTGTTTTTGAATCTTGAAAGTTACTCATTATGTGTTTATAATTGGAGATTTTTTAATAGGAATCAAGCAAAAACAAAGGTTTTAGGTTGAGGTAAAGTTTTACCATCTTCTTGATATTCTTCTATAATTAATTCTAAAACTTCCTGCCCATTCTTTAAGCCCTCTTCATAGGTTTCGCCGTGAGTAATTGGTTGCATTTCATTTTCAAAATCAGGAAGAAATACGACAAAACAATTATCTTCATCACTCCATTGAATAGTAATTGTATAATTAAATTTATTCATAATTATTTACCCTCTTTTATTTTTTTTAATTTAGCTAATTTTTGGTTAATTTGTTTTTCTAAATATTTTTGAGCATCATCACCATCATTTCCTGATATTGTAATTGGATCTTCTGGTAATAGTTCATGATACCAACGAGTATGACTACCTTTAGCTGTACGATAAACGAAACCAGCTTTCTTCAATAAACTCTTTAACTCTCGAATTTTTCTAGGCATTAATCATCAGATTTTCTTGATTTACGAACTTTTTGCTTTTATGATAGCAACAAAAATCAGCAATAATAGGAGATAGACCAATATTATGATAACTTTCTATGACTAATATCCCTCCTTCCTTAACAGGAAACGAAATTAGAGCAAAATTTTTAAACTTCTTTGAGCAAAAACAACATAAAATATTACCTAGTGCTTCTTTAGTACCAGAAGATCCGACGGTGCTTTTAACCATCGCCGGGATGCTACCATTTAAGCCTATATTCCTAGGGCAACAAACCCCAGAAGTACCGAGGGCGACGACTTCCCAGAAATGTATCCGCACTAATGATATTGAAAATGTGGGGCGCACAGCCAGACATCATACTTTCTTTGAGATGTTGGGTAATTTCAGTTTTGGGGATTACTTCAAATCTCAGGCTATTGCATGGGGTTGGGAATTATCTACCGAAGTATTCAAGTTACCCCCTGAAAGAATTGTGGTGAGTGTGTTTCGTGAAGATGACGAAGCCTTTGCCATTTGGCGAGATGAAGTAGGTGTGCCTGAAAAAAGAATTATCCGCATGGGAGAGGAAGATAATTTCTGGAAATCTGGAGCGACTGGCCCTTGTGGTCCTTGTTCGGAGTTATACTATGATTTTAAGCCCGAATTAGGTGATGATAACATCGATTTGGAAGATGATAGTCGATTCATCGAGTTTTATAACTTGGTGTTTATGCAGTATAACCGAGATGCTGACGGTAATTTGACTCCCCTCGAAAAGAAAAATATTGATACGGGTATGGGTTTGGAAAGAATGGCGCAGATTCTGCAACAGGTGCCTAATAATTATGAAACTGATTTAATTTTCCCTATCATCAAAACCGCCGCTGAATTAGCAAATATTGATTATCAAAAAGCGGATGAGAATACGAAGGTATCTTTGAAGGTAATTGGAGATCATGTGCGCTCTGTGGTACAGATGATCGCTGACGGTATTTCGGCTTCTAATATGGGGCGTGGTTATATTTTGCGTCGTCTTATTCGTCGGGTGGTGCGTCACGGACGTTTGATTGGCATTGATGGCAATTTTATCAATGAGGTGGCGGAGACTGCCATCAGATTGTTAGAGGGGGTTTATGGCAATACTCGAGAAAGGGAAAAGGTGATTAAAAACGAGTTACAACGGGAAGAATCTGCTTTCTTGGCTACCCTGGAAAGGGGTGAGAAACTTTTGGCGGAGGTGATTGGTAAGTTACAACAGGCACAAAAAACGGAAATTTCTGGGGTGGATGCTTTTACCCTTTATGATACTTTTGGTTTTCCGTTGGAATTGACTCAAGAAATTGCGGAAGAACAAGGTATAACCGTTGATGTGGCGGGATTTGAGGCTGAAATGGAGGCTCAGAGGGTGCGATCGCAATCTGCCCATGAAACCATCGATTTGACTGTGCAAGGAAGCATTGATAAATTAGCTGAACATATCCATCCTACGGAATTTTTGGGCTACCATGAGTATCAATTAATTAGCCATATTGAGGGTTTATTAGTAGAAGGTAAATCCGTAGAAAAGGCGGAATCGGGTACTAAGGTACAGTTAATTTTAAATAAAACTCCTTTTTATGCGGAATCTGGAGGACAAATAGGCGATAAAGGCTACCTCGCAGGGGAGGATGTGTTAATCTCCATTAATGATGTGCAGAAGGAGTCGGGCTTTTTTGTCCATTATGGCACTGTAGAAAGGGGTGTGATTACCGTAGGGCAAAAGTTACGGGCAACTGTTGACAAAGCCTGTCGTAACCGTGTGAAGGCAAATCATACCGCTACCCATCTATTGCAGTCGGCGTTAAAGAAGGTGGTGGATAATTCTATCTCTCAGGCTGGTTCTTTGGTATCCTTTGATAAGTTACGTTTTGATTTTAATTCCCCTCAACCTATCACCAAATCTCAGTTACAACAAATTGAAGATTTGATTAATACTTGGATTGCCGAAGCCCATCCCGCTGATATTTCTGTGATGTCTTTAGAGGAGGCTAAGGGTAAAGGTGCGATCGCCATGTTCGGTGAAAAATACGGCTCAGAAGTGCGTGTCATCGACGTGCCAGGGGTTTCCATGGAATTATGTGGGGGGACCCATGTAAATAATACCGCTGAAATAGGGCTATTTAAAATCATCTCCGAAACTGGTATTTCTTCAGGGGTAAGACGCATCGAAGCAGTGGCAGGGGCATCGGTATTGGAATATCTTAAAGTCAGAGATGAGGTTGTAAAAGAATTAGCCGATAAACTCAAAGCCAAACCCGAGGAAATTCCCGAACGTTTTGCCAACCTCCAAAGTGAGTTGAAAACCACTCAAAAAGAGTTGGAAAATCTTAAACAAGAGTTAGCCCTACTAAAATCCGATAGTTTAGTTAATGATGCGCAAACCGTGGGAGAATTTAAGATTTTGGTTGCCCACATGGGAGATTTAGACGCTAAATCCTTACAAACCGCAGGGGAAAAACTACAACAAAAACTAGGGAGTAGTGCGGTAGTTTTGGCTTCTATTCCCGAAGAAGGAAAAGTCAGTTTAGTGGCGGCCTTTGGGGAAAAAGTTTATAAAGATAAAAAACTTCAGGCAGGAAAATTCATCGGACAAATTGCCAAAATCTGCGGTGGTGGAGGCGGAGGGCGCCCCAATCTTGCCCAAGCAGGGGGAAGGGATGCTACCAAGGTTGATGAGGCTTTGGCTACCGCTAAAACCCAATTGATAGAGGCTTTATCTTAGTTTTTATGGTGGGTATTGCCCACCTTTTTTATCTTGATATTATTCATTGTTTTATAGGTATTATTATGAGTTCAGCGAAAGAAAAAGTAGAGTCGATGTTGAGAAAATTACCTAATGATTGTACCGTAGAGGATATACAGTATCATCTTTATGTGTTAGGTAAAGTTCGTCAAGGTTTACAGGTAGCTGATACCGAAGGAGTTTTGCAACAAGCAGAAGTAGAAGGATTATTAAATAAATGGCTTATCGAGTAGTTTGGTCTTTAAAAGCTGTAGAGGATGTAGAGGCGATCGCAGCTTACATAGCAAGGGATTCACCGTCTTATGCGGCGGCTGTGGTTCAAAGAATTATCTCTATCACCCAAAAACTTCCTGAAAATGGTACAGAGGGCAGATTAATCCCTGAATTTGAAGAATCAACCATTATTGAGCAATTTGCTTATAGTTATCGTCTTATATATCGCTTACAGGACGAAACATATACGGTGGTTGCTGTTATCCACGGCAAAAAACTTCTCTATCTCACTGACTAATAAGTTATTTTATATGAAATATGAAAAAGAGCTCTATAAATATAATATGGTTCATAAAAAACCATTGCATCCTTCATCGACAGGGATTTTATTTTAGACACTTTATTTGTCGCAAACATTTAAGTATTCCAGAAGATTCATAATGAAAAGACTCAAACCGCCATCGATAATTAGAAATATTGGGTAACTAGAGGTTATGAGTTTTAGTCAGAAGAATTTGGTACACTTGTTCAGGGTTATCAGGAGTAATAACGGGTTTTGTCAACTCTCCTTCATCAATAATGATTAACTTATCTTTCCATGGACGTTTAGGGTCTAAATTTAGCCAATAGCTTAATGAACCGCCCCATATTCTAGTTTTTCCTCTCCACCATGTCATTTCTTGTGTGCTAACCTGATTTATTTTTTTGTAAGGAATACGCTTATCTCCAAAAGGAAAATAGTAATAGAGAATAGTTAAAGCATCATCGTCACAAATAATATATTCATCTTCATATAAAATAGTCATGGGTTATTCAGAGTTTTAATTAAAATTTTAGGTTATGGTAAGAAAACCATCAAAAATAGTTTTGCAAACAGCAAACAAAGCCTACAATCAAGCTCAAGGAAATCGTGTTACTCAGATGAATCCTAACCAGAATAAAAAATAAGACTAAATAGTAGTAGGTGGATGGCAAAATACCACCCAAGATATAAAGTCAAAAGCGAATAACACCTTCACCGGGATAAATGATAGTTTTTCAACAATTCAAGCTGATCCGTAGGAAAAAGTTAGTGTAACATTATGCTACGAACAAACATTTTCCCCATCTGCTGTGGTAATTGAGAAAGCATCAAAATCTCCCCAGTCAAACTCACCTGTTACATTTACTTGATCTCCAACATTGATTTGACGAGCGGTATTATCCCCGCATACGCCATAAGAATCAACTTTGATGGTTTGAGTTCCATTATTTAAACGGAAACCATCTTCCCAAACTCGTTCAACCCTACCAGAAATGTTGCCATCTTGTGCCTGAGCAATTGTACAACCAGTAATAGCAACTCCAAGAGTTAGAAAAGTAAAACGTACTATATTTAATTTCATAAATTAATACTTTAATTAATTATTAATATAAAATAACACTTTTATATAGAAATGGTGGGGTTTAAGTAGGGATAAATTACTTTACTTGGGGAAGGTGTTATATCAAGTTCGGAAAATTCGTTGTAAATAGATTGTATCTTCACACAATGGACGATTGACAATTAATAAACTATTACCTGCAATCTGCAACCAGTCACTTAAAACCTCACTCTAATTTATAAGTGATCGAGCGAACTTGGTATTAAGTGTTAGTTCTGCAAAATTTTTGTTAACGAAAAAGGATTAAATTGATTATGTTTATTTTCGGGTTTGAATACATAGGCATCTTGATTATTTTTTAAATTAAAATTGGCATCAGAATAGACAATCGGTAAACCACTATCTTGATGTTTAAACAAATCAAAAACACTGGGTAAAGTCTCTAAATACTCTAAAAAAGGAGGCATTTTTTCCTGTAAAAAAGCCAAGTTATTATTAGCAGAAGAAACTACACCATATAAACTAGCATCTAAGTAAATTATCTGATTTTTAACTAAATCAATAAGGGCAATATATTTGGTTAAATCATCTCCCTTGATAGGAAAAGAAAGTTGACATCTACTAGGCTCAAATAAGTTTCCATTTTCGGGATTTTCTCCCCATTGTAAAAAGCCATAAACTTCTTTTGCTTTGTTAAACGAAAGGTAGTTAAAACAAAGGACATTCCACACCGCATAACGGACATTATAGGCTAACAATTCAGGTAAATAAAGATCAATTAACTGACAGGCATTACCTTCTAAATCCTTACTATTGGTGGGATCTCCTGAAAATATAGCTCCACCATTAGCGAAAAAAACATCTGTCCAACAACAAGAGCCTAATGGTGTCCAATCTGACTGAAAAAAGTTCCAGCTATTATCGTACCAAATATTATAATTAGTAGCTCCAGATTTCCAATAACTAGCGGTACGAATAAATTTTATATTCTCAGGAATAGGGAAAATTGTACCACGTCCATAGGGGGTTAATTCACTATCATTAGTTTGTAGTTTTATCATGTCAGTTTTCGGATCTAAATTCACCACAGGAGCAAATTTGTTAACTCTTTTTTTGATTTCTTTACCTATATTTTCTAGTAATTCATCTATATATTTATCTTCTATTTTTCTCTTTTCATCCATTTCTAAAACTTGCATTTTTCGCCAATTACCTTTAGGGGCGATCGCACGGTATAACCGATAATTAATGGTTTCTAAATAACTTTGTAATTTTAGTAATTGAATAGTCGTTAACTCAGGAATAACAGATTGAAATTTAATAACCGCCTGATGATCAAAAAGTAAAATACAATGATGTAAACGTCGTAAAAATTCCCCAGGACGACTTGATAATAAATCTAAAACTTGACCATCTTTTTGAGCTAATAATTTTTCTAATATACTATTAAAAGTTTCTGGAGCTTGATTATTGAATAATAGATTATAGGCATTTACAACTCTAGAAAACTGAGTAGCATAATCTCCAGGATGCAATGCAAACATTAACTTTTTCCAAATATTCTTATGTCTAAAAATATCCTCTACTAAATTAGGACATTGATTGAGTAGATTTAATAAAAAGCGTCTTTCCTTACGTTTAAAATTACGAAATTTAGTAGGTTTTCTTAAACTAATATCACCATCGGATAAACCCACGGCTAATCTTAAAACATCCGTAGCAGAATTAATATTAACATTTTGCTCAGAATTTAAACAGTATATTAATACTTTAATTAAATTTTCCTTAAAAGGTATTTTATTAACATCAAGAAAAGTGACAAAAGTATTTAATAAATAATGAACATCATCCCACTGTTGTTCTACCCAA
The DNA here is from genome assembly GCF_015207825.1 of Cyanobacterium stanieri LEGE 03274. Taxonomy (NCBI): domain Bacteria; kingdom Bacillati; phylum Cyanobacteriota; class Cyanophyceae; order Chroococcales; family Geminocystaceae; genus Cyanobacterium; species Cyanobacterium stanieri. The sequence goes on along the minus strand of NZ_JADEWC010000042.1, from coordinate 6,735 downwards.
CGATTAGGTAAATAAACAATAGAATTAAATATTTCCAGTAAAGAGTTATTTTGGGCAGGGTGTAAAACTTTAAAATTAATTTTTTCTTTTAACGGTGGTTTTTCCTGTTTTTCTTCCGTAAAAAAGTGATTAGGAAATCCCCAATACATCAAAATTTGATTTGTCCAATATTCCACTTCAGACATTGCCAACACTTCTTGGGGAAAATTTTTATAAACTACAAAATCAGCGATGTTTTTATCATTCCCTGTTATTTTTTCTAAAACAGGTTGAACTTCAAGCCACCAATTAATAATATTTTCTCTGTCAGTTTCGATTAATTTTTTGTAGCTTATTTCAGAGAGTGCGTAACCATAATAGGCAAAATTATTTACAATTGTAGCGATAGTTTGCTGATCAATTTTGTCATGATTGGTTGATGATGGTAAGGGAATCAAATAATGACGAATCAGAATTTCTGCAGAGTAGTTATACATTATTTTAATTCACCATTGAGAAGAAATAAAAAAGAGGAAAGTGGTAACTCTAAGACAAATTAATAGTTTGTTATTTAGAAGGAAGAATCACCATAGCCTCTTAATTAAAATTATAAAATATTTAGCTTATTTTGTTCAATTGTTGATGTAAATTAATATGAAGGAAAAAAAATGACATTAGGTAAATGGTGGGCAATGCCCACCTAACTGAAGTTATACCAAATCTGTGAGTCAAAATATACCTTAGTTCAATAAATTGAACGATAAATTGTTAGTCTTGTAATTTATTGCAAGGCGGATGATGATACACTTCTGGTTTTATTTAATTATCAGCGCCCTCGATGGGTGCGAAACCTTGTCTTTGGATATTTTCAGTAACTACCCGAGGTTCTAAAAATTGCAGTAGATAATCTGGCCCTCCTGCCTTTGAGCCTACCCCCGAGAGTTTAAAACCGCCGAAGGGTTGACGGGCAACGATCGCCCCTGTGATGCCCCTGTTAATATAAAGATTACCCACCTCAAACTCTTTGTAAGCCCTGTCAATGTGAGCCGGAGTACGGGAATATAAACCCCCCGTCAGAGCGTAATCTGTACCATTGGCAATGGCTAGGGCATGATCAAAGCTATTTGCTTTAATTACCGCCAACACAGGCCCAAAAATTTCCTCCTGAGCAATTACCGCATCTTCTGTAACATCAGTGAAAACAGTGGGAGGGACAAAATAACCCTGCTCAGGTGCTTCTACCTGTATCGCCAAAGTGCCTTGCTCTTTTCCCTTCTCAATATATTGCAAAATACGAGCTTGGGCAGAGGCATCAATGACAGGCCCTATCTTCGTGCTAGGGTTTTTCGCATCCCCCACATTCAAAGATTTCACCGCTTCGGTTAAACGCTCCACAAAAGCATCATAGACAGTATTTAAGACAATCACTCGACTACAAGCCGAACACTTTTGCCCACTAAAACCAAAAGCCGACTGGACAACTCCCGCCACCCCTTGATCTAAATCCGCACTTTCATCGATGATAATGGCATTTTTACCCCCCATCTCGGCAATCACTTTTTTGAGGTGTTTTTGTTTCGGTTGTAATATGGCGGCATCGGCATATATCTTACAACCCACTTCCCTCGAACCCGTGAAGGCGATTAGATGTATGTCAGGATGTTTGACCAAGTAATCTCCCACCACCGAACCTTTACCCGGGATGTATTGAAACACCCCTTTAGGAATCCCCGCTTCGGTCAAAATTTCGGCAATTTTTGCCCCAATTACCGTACTGGTAGCAGCAGGTTTGAGTAAGGCACAATTACCCGCCACCAAAGCCGCCACCGTCATTCCTGTGGCAATGGCAAAGGGGAAATTCCAAGGAGAAATAATCAGGGCGATGCCTTTGGGTTGATAAAAATAACGATCATTTTCCCCTGCTACGTCATAGTTATAACCCTGCTCTAAGCGTTCCATTTCTGAGGCATAGTAGCGACAAAAATCGATCGCCTCTGACACTTCAGGATCACCTTCTTTGAGGATTTTACCCACTTCAAAACACATCCAAGCGGTTAATTCATGGCGTTTTTGTTCCATAATGTCCGCAGCCCGACGTAGAATTTCCGCCCTTTGGGTGGCACTGGTTTTGCTCCAAGTTTTGAAGGCTTCTTTTGCCGTTTCCATGGCTTGATCTGCCTGAGAAAGAGAAATTAAGCCGATTTTACCGACAATTTGGGAGGGGGTGGAGGGGTTGACGGAATGGATATATTCGTCGGTTTCCACATATTCGCCGTTTATCAGGGGTAGGTAGGTTTTACCGAGTTGGTTGTTAACGATGGTGAGGGCTTGTCGTGCTTTTACGAGGTTGCTTTCTCTACCGTAGTCGGTGTCGGGGGCAGGGTTAAAGCCCCCCTTATTAAGATTTGATCCCCCTAAATCCCCCTTAATACGGGAGACTTGGTTATCTTCTTCCTTAAGATGATGGGCGGGGGGGGCGATTAATTCCTCGATGGGTTTTTCTTCGGAATTTTGCCGTAAAAAGGAGCTATTGGCGGTATTTTCGAGTAAACGGCGGATAAGGTATGCCATACCGGGTAAAAGTTTACCGTAGGGCGCATATACCCTCACTCGATGTCCTCTTTTAACGATAGCTTTGGCGAGGTTTTCCCCCATGCCGTAAAGTATCTGGCATTCAAATCTACGTTTGGGAATTTGTAGGGTTTCGGCAATGGCGATCGCACTTGCTTGGGTTCTAACATTGTGAGAGGCGATCGCACCATACAAATATTGATGATTTTCGAGCAGAAGACGAACTAAGTTTTCATAATTAACATCCGTTGCGGGTTTATCGTTAAATACTGGCTGTTGCCAATGATTTTGACGGGATTTGATGGTTTCTTGATCCCAGTATGCCCCTTTTACTAACCTGATGGTAATGGGATTACCTCGTTTTTTTGCCCACTCAATCCAGTTTTTTAAATCTGCTTCCGAATCCCGCAAATAACCCTGAATTGTTACCCCAATATCAGTACGGGAGCGAAATTCCTCTTCCATCAATAATTCCTGTAAGATAGATATGGTCAAATCCTTATAGGCATATTGTTCCATATCAAAGTGTACCGCTGCCCCTTTTTCCTTGGCGTGTCTAAGAAGGGTACGGGTGCGATCGCACACCATCATCTTACTACCTTCTGGATCAACCGCATCAAACTGGGAATAAAAAGCCGTCAATTTCACTGAAACCTGTACCTTGGGCAAATCTTCCCCGTCCGCGCTGTCAATTTCAGGAATAGTTGACCATTTTTGGGCTTGGTTACTTAACTGGGTAATTAAATCAAGGTAGTTTTGTAAATAAGACTGTGCCTCGGTTTCAGTGATTACCGCCTCCCCTAATAAGTCGATGGTAAAGCCCATTTTCTCCTTGCGCATTCTTTCCACTGCCTTAATTACTTCCTTGATGGTTTCCCCGGAAATGTATTTATAAGCAAGGGTTTCCACCGCCTTAGTAATGGTTGCCGAAGCAATTTGGGCAGGGGGTGAATTAGGATCACTAAAATTAACAATACCCTTAAGGGCGTCTGGTAATTCTACTTCCTCGGTGGTTAAATACTGTTGAAAATGACGGGCAATTTCTGACTTACTTTGTAATGCAGGTAACGCATCAATGAAGCGAAATAGTTGAACCCTTAAACCGGGGTTACTCATGGTCCATCCCATCAATTTATCGTCAAATTGTACCTGCTCTTTTAACTTACTAAAAATATTTCCTTTTTGTCTCGTTCCTTGAATTAAATCCCGTGCGATCGTCTGTGTAGCTTCTTCGTAGGATGAAATTGTATTATTAATAGCTACCATAAAAACCCCCTAATAAATGTAATGAAATGTCCTATTTTTTTCTTATCAATGTAGAGGCAATAATGTTACTATTGCATAGTAGATAATAATTTTTTACTACAAGAATTTTATCATATAAATTATCGTCATAAATATTTTAATCTCTGAAAAATAGACATATTTATAAGTATATGTTCCTATGGTATTGATCATATTTTCATCAAAGAAATTGATTCAACATTTATAAGTAAAAACATAACGACTAGGGCATTGCTGATTTTGACTATGAAGTATTATTAAATTACAGTAAATGTATAGTATTAAAACTATTATTACTATTGCTCATTCCCTATTGCCACACTAAACTAAAAATCATACTTTAATTCACCAACGCCACTACTAGAAAGAATAAATCATATGATAAATATTTCTGACGAGAAAAATTATAAAAATGATAAATTTACAATAATTATTTCGGCATAATAAAAACTGTACAACTACAATTAATAGCGATGAAAAAAAATAAATTATTGATCTACATTATTTTAGAGATACTAGGAATAGGTATATTATTACTATTTTTTATGAACTTGAGAGTCAATTCTACTCAACAAGAATATCTCAATCAAGCAGAAGATTTTTTCAAAGAATTACCAGCCAATCAAGATAATAATAATAATGAACAACTAGATCAATATTTAGTAAGTTTAGGATTAGGAAAAATCAGTAATCAAGAAGATTATTCCTCTCAAGAAGAAACAGAACAAACATTAGCAATTATTAGTAATTATTTAGAAAAGCAATTACCCGTAAAAACTAACGCCATAGAATCTATACCAGAGGAGATAAAAATATTTTTACAAAAACATAATGAGGAAATTAATAATATTATAAATTATATTCTCCAAATAGATTCCTTATCATGGCAGTATGATTTAGAAGAAATCTTACAAGATCCTATTAATTATCAAATACCTAATTTTGGTAATGCTATATCCTTACAAAAAATATTTATGGTGTATATATTATCGGAATCTTTACAAGGTAACCAAGGAGAAATAAACAGAATTTTAGAAGCATCTTTTAAATTAAATCAATTTGTACAATCTCAACCCTATCTTATTCCTCAATTAGTATCCTTAATTACTACTCAGCATCAAATGAGAATTTTAAGACAAATTGCACCATTGACTTATTCATGGTCAGAAAAATTAGATAATTATCATTATGATTATTCCCAAGGAATTTTAAATGCGTTGAAAATAGAAGCCTTTTTAATTGGTAGTCCTTTTATGGTCGGAGAAATTTCTTCATATAATCCGATTTTTAATTTTATCCAAAAACCTTATACACAAATAATGGCACAAGATATTAGTTATAGAATGCTAAAAACCTTTTCTTTTTTAGAAGATAAAAATATTTGTTCAGTGGATATGAATGCCACAGAATTAGCTTTTGATAATATTCCTTGGTGGAATGTGTTAGGAGAAATTGCCACCCCTAATTTTTCAGACTCATGGCTTCGTGGTAACTGGGTTATGCTAGATGAGGAGTTGACCAAAAATGTATTAAAAGCGGAAAGCATTCGTCAAATAGAAGGAAATTTGCCCCAAACCTTAGCAAATTTAAATTCTGAGTTGTGTAGTGGACAGAGTTGGGATTATAGTATGAGTGATCAAGAAGTTTTTTTAAATTTTCAACACCATTATCTTGGTAATGTGGTGATGGAGGAAGGAAATACCATCTTTTTACCTTTAAATTTCACCTTGAAATAACCATAATCTTATCACTATTGCCTATTCCCTAGCTAAATGAGAAATCATATCTAAAATCAGCAACGCCTAAATTGTATCTAAGCATACATAGACAACGGGCAAGAGATCAGAAAAAATAGACAAGGACATCTTAAAAGTAGAAAAATGAAAATTGCGATCCTATCCCAAGATAGTAGCCTTTATTCCACAAGAAGATTGAAGGAGGCAGGAGAAAAAAGAGGGCATCAGGTGAGGGTAGTTAATTTCCTTCGCTGTTATATGAATATTACGTCTCATAATCCTTCGGTGGTTTATGGGGGAAAACCTTTGGAAAATTTTGATGCCATTATTCCTCGTATTGGGGCTTCTAAAACTTTTTATGGTTTGTCGGTGGTGAGGCAATTTGAGGTTATGGGGGTATTTAGTGCCAATGAATCTCAGGCCATTTCTCGCTCTCGGGATAAGTTGCGCTGTGTACAGATTTTGGCTAGGGAGGGCATTGGTTTGCCTGTGACGGGTTTTGCCCATGATACGGAGGATATTGATGGGTTGATTGAGACGGTGGGGGGTGCGCCGTTGGTGATTAAGTTGTTGGAAGGCACTCAGGGTATAGGGGTAGTTTTGGCGGAAACGGATCAGGCTGCAAGGTCGGTAATTCAGGCTTTTCGTGGTTTGAATGCTAATATTTTGGTGCAGGAGTTTATTAAGGAGGCTAAGGGCGCTGATATTCGCTGTTTTGTGGTGGGTAATAAGGTGGTGGCGGCCATGAAAAGACAAGGGCCTGAGGGGGATTTTCGTTCAAATTTACATCGGGGGGGTAAGGCGGAAAAAATTAAGCTGACTCCTGAGGAAAGAAGCACGGCTATTCGTTCGGCTAAAGCCATGGGTTTACGGGTTGCAGGGGTGGATTTGTTGCGCTCTAACCATGGCCCTGTGGTGATGGAGGTTAATTCTTCCCCTGGTTTGGAGGGCATCGAGAAGGCGACGGGGGTTGATGTGGCGGATAAAATTATTGATTTTATTGAGAGGAATGTGGATATAAAAACGCGCGATCGCATCCAGGTTTAGTTAGGTTTCAGGTTTCAGGTGTCAGGTTACAGGTTTAATTTCTTTCAATGGGAGAATTAAGGAAAAAAGGATAATTCTGCATTGTTATTTTTTCACCTTATCTCCCCTACCCCTCATC
>NZ_JADEWC010000041.1 GCF_015207825.1 Cyanobacterium stanieri LEGE 03274 | reverse complement strand
GGGCAATGGTGGTAACGGTTGCCAGTGTAGTCAATCATTTTGGACGGTGGAAAGTTGTACTGGCCGCCCCGGTACTCCTGATTATAGTTGTGGTACGGAAGAATTTAGATGTAATAATGGTGAGATGGGGCAAAATGGTCGTTCTGGCAGGGCTGGAAGGACGGGAAATGTGGGTAGTTTAACTTTAATTAATAGTAATACCCCTTTACCTCCCGATCGTCTTAGTGCTTCTGTTTCTATGGCTCAATTGAAGGAGCGTGGTTTTAGTTTGTCTAAAAATATTTGGGAAAATCGCACGGGGGCAACTAATTTGTTTGCTGCTGGTTCTATTATTGCCGATCAGTATTTAGAATTGGTGGAAAGGGTAGAAAATTCTGTGGTCATGATTTGGAATGCCCCCCAACCTTTTGAGACTATGGGCGATCGCACCGTTACCCTAAATCTACAAGACGATCGCACCGTAGATATAAAATTTCCCGATGACATCTGGTTACAAACGAATATCATCCCTCGAAATCAAGTCACCGAAATATTTGTTTTCAACGCCATTAGGGCTAGTGATACCACCAAATTAGTCAGTAAAGGAGTATCAGGGTTAGGGTTAGGAGTGCAGATGGAAATAGTGGACGAGGCAAATTTATCGGACATAGTCAATACCAATTTTAAAATCAAATATAGTACCTCCCCATCCCGTAACCTGAGTTTGCGCCAAAGAAATGATTATACCCTCCGTTATGAAGGGGAAATTTCACCCCAATTTATTAACTATCAAAATAATCGTTTTATAATTAATATTGGAGAATTAAATATTGATCCTCGTCACCTAGAAGCCGATACTTCCATCGATATTCAATTAGAAATTACCCGTACTCTCAACGATAATCAATCAACTCAAATTATCTCCGAAAGAAGAATACTCGGTCCATTTCGCTAAATCTTCAGGGGTATTACAATTATATAAAACCCTCCTATCTTGAACCATCAGGGGGGTTACTTTTTCTCCTTTTAACCATCTTTGAAAAGATTTATTACCCCCATTCAGGGATTTTTGTAAAGATGATAAACAATCACGGCGATAAAAGCCCGATAAACACTCCCATCCTTTTTTGTGGGTTGGTAAAAGGGCAATAGTTTCTTCTGATACGGAGGGTAATAGTTTCAACCATGATTTAATCTCTTGAGTCTGAAGATAAATTAAATCGCAAGGTAATAATAAAACCCATGGGCTATGGATGAAGGATAAACCATGGGCGAAGGCAACTAAAGGGCCTTGGTAGGGGTGAGGTTCAATGATAAATTGAGTATCATTAGGCAGAAAAGATTGATATTGATGTTCGGGGGAGGTGAGGATAAATACTTCATTGCTTAATTCTCTGGCTATATGGTAGGTTTTGCTTAATAAGTATTCTCCTTCAATTTCTATCAAAGCCTTATCGAAGCCCATACGGGAGCTTTTTCCCCCAGCTAAAATCAATACGGAAATCATTAATTCACAAGAATATGGTTAGTAGAGTTAGAATTGACCAAAATAAGGCATCTTTAGTTCAAAGTTTAATTTTTAGTCATGATAACCCAGAGGGGGTGTTTGACACCTATGCTGATGTTATGGCTTTTGCGGCGGCCGTGGGTAAAAAATATGATTATCGTTTACCTTTAGAAACCATTGCCCAAGAACCTAATCCGATTAGTTATGATATTTTTATATCCCGTGGTTACGATTTATTGGTTGATGTTTTGACTATTATGACCATGGGTAATTTGGATTTTTTATCCGATGAGAATAGTTCCCAAGAGCGTAGAATCACTCTTTTTGAACAATACGCCAATGGTGGTTTGTCTTATTTACAAGAGCAGTTAACCGGGGCGATCGATTATCAGGAAAGACTTTTGTTACTGTTAGATAAGGAAAGACATACTCCTAAGGTTAGTCAGGAATTTGATTTAAGTCGTTTTTTGTAAGATTTCTCTAGGCAAATTGTTGACTGAGGGCAACGGGGTTATGGACGGTAATTTTTTTCTTGGTAATGGAAATCATACCATCTTGGCGGAGTTCCCCTAAAAGTCGGGTAACCGTTACACGGGTAGAACCGATGGCCTCGGCGATCGCCTGATGGGACAATTTAAGGTCAATGGTAATACCATTAAGACTAGGAATACCAAAATCACGACAAAGAATTAACAAAAAACTCACCAAACGAGAAGCCATATCACGGTGGGCAAGGGTTTCGATCATCATTTCCGTTTGTAAAATACGAGAAGATAACCCCTGTAACATAAGACGAGATAACTCAGGATTATCCTGTAAAGAGCGTTGAAAATGTTCAATGGGAGCGGATAATAATTCCACAGGGGTAAATGCTACAGCGTGGTAAAAGCGATCGCTCTTTTGCCCAGTAATCAAAGATAAAACCCCAAAAACACTATTTTCCCTCAAAAGAGCCACCGTAATTTCTTCCCCTGCCTCGTAAAGACGAGATAACTTAACCGCTCCTTTAACTAAAAAATATACCCTTTCCGCAGGATCTCCAGGAAAAAAAATTGTCTTTCCCCGTTCAAACTTCTCCATAACGGGGTTATACATTCCCCCCCCTATCTGACGAAATACTGAAGCTAGGGGCTGTTCTTGAGTAGGAATTGGTTGCATAGACAGTAGTTAATATTTAATAATTGATCGTGCAGATGACGCTTTTTTTCGAGAAAATTTAAGTGTAAACTAGATAACTATTTTATCAAAAAATTAGGTTTAAAACCCCATAATAAATGACAGATTTGATATTTGTTATTAAAAATAGTAAAATCACCCTCGATTGGGGATAGCAAGTAGTTCTCGGTATGAGAGATGGGGGGTAGGGGAGATGGGGGAAATAATAGTTTAATTATTCATTTGATTACTGGTGCCAGTTTATTTCTAGTGGTGGTTTAACAGTAAAATCGGAGGGGGCAACGGACTCTATTTTTCCTGCCTCAATGCGCCAACAATAATCGGCAATGGAAATTAAATCACTAGCATCATGGGTAACAATTAATAATGTCCAATGTTGTTTTAATTTTGCCAAAAGATTAACTAATTGATCGCGCATTAACCAATCCAATCCCGCTGTAGGTTCATCAAGAAGTAAAATATTGGGTTGTCGTATGAGTTGCACCGCAAGGGATAAACGTCTTTGTTGTCCACCACTAAGGGCATGGGGAGGAGTTTCATAACTAATATTTTCTAAACCTACTTCGGTGAGGGCTTCTTTTACTTTGATGGCGCTTAATTCGGGATGTCCGAGGCGTAATTCTTCTAAGATATTTGAGCCACAAAAATGCCTTTCGGGAAATTGAAAGACTAATCCGCTAAGTTGCTGTAATTCTATGGAGGTTATTTCTTCCCCTTGCCAAATAATTTTACCGCTGGTGTTTTCGGCTAATCCGGCTAAGATTTCGAGGAGGGTAGTTTTTCCTGAACCACTTTTACCGACTATTAGCCCTAGTTTTTGAGGTTCTAGGTTTAGGTTTATGTTTGTGATGATGGGGGTGGGCGTAGCGGCAGGGTGATAACCAACATTCTTTAAGGAAAGCATAGTTTGGGCTAAAATCGTAAGGAATATTTACCTTTAATGATAGTTGCTAAAGGTATTATTAACATTTTTCCTTCAAGAGGCAATAGGTTTATCATGCAAGATAAAAACAGGTTTTTTTCTTCTACTTTTCGGATTCGTCGTCAAGGGGCGTTTACTTTCTCTACGATCGCCCTTACGATGTTATCTTGGGGTTTTTCCATGGGAGCTAGTTTTGGGGCTGATCCCTTTAGAACTAATAATCCTCGAGAGATTGGGGATAAAACAGAACAGGCTTTTAAGACTCTTTTTGAGGAGGGAAATTATCCCCGTGCCAAAAGACTATTGGATGAGGCGAAGGATTCAGAAGGTAATGATCCCCTTGTTCCTGCCCTACGGGCTTCTTTAGCATATACCGAGGAGGATTGGACTACCATGAAATCCTATGCCGATGAAACCGTAACCGTGGCAAGGGCGATCGCCATTAAAGATCCCCTCAGAAGTAATCTTTATCTAGCGGTGGGTAATTTTTTACAAGGGGCGCATAAGTTCCAAGTTAGTGGCCCCATGGCCGCCATTGGTCAATTACAATCGGTTTTTCGCTACTTTGAACAAGCCCAAAGAATTGATAATGATGATCCTGAATTAAACTTAATTAAAGGTTATTTTAACCTAATCTTAGCCGTCAACCTTCCCTTTTCTAGCCCCACCCAAGCCATTAGCCAATTACAAGAATTTGCTAGTCCTCAATATTTAGTACATCGGGGCATTGCGATCGCCTATCGGGATTTAGAGGATTTTGATCAAGCCCTTATTTTTGCCGACAAAGCCGTAGAAAGTACCCCCAACAATCCCGAAATCCACTACCTCCGTGGTCAAATTTTACGGGAAAAAGGAATGCGAGATAACAACGTCGAAGCCCTCCAAGAAGCCCTTAAAAGTTTTGACATCGCCATCGCCAAACTAGATCAAATGCCCGTGGCCGCCACCCAAGAACCCCTAAAGCGCGATCGCACCAGCACCATTGAAGCCCTCGCCAAATTTCAAGGATTTACAGAATAGACAATGTGACAGTTGAGAAAGTGTCACAAGATCAATTTCCATAGTCCCAAAATATACTTTAATTGTTATCAGGTGAGGAGTTAAATATAAAAAGCCTTCGGAGTCGAAACATGGAAAGACGCCCGGGGGCTTTTCTCATGAACAGCAAAAGAGCAACACAAGGAAGACAAAAAAATATTTTCCCTCTTAATCTGTCCATAACCTGAAGAATAATTGATCAAGATATGATGAGTAGATACTATAAAAATCTATAGATAACCTCAGTTTGGTATGGAATAAATTAGTGAGAGCAAGGAATTCGTTATTTAGAATAAGATATTTGTTCCCCCAAATTTAGTCAATTACTGACTAATAAATTACAAATAATCTTAATTTCATTAATTAAAACTTATCTAGTAGCCGTGCCATTCATTAAGCCCAAAACCTATCCATAGGAAAGATTTTTCTATCAAACTCAGGTATAGATAAAAATTACCATCCTCGTAATCTATAAAAATATATAGAAACTACTATGACAGAAACAGAAACCATGAGAGAGACAAAAATCGATCTAAAAGATAGTAAATATTATTTTAATCGAGAACTAAGTTGGCTAGAATTTAACCGCCGAGTATTACAAGAAGCCCTAGACGAAAGAACCCTACTTTTAGAAAGATTAAAATTTACCGCCATCTTTAGCTCCAACTTAGATGAATTTTTCATGGTTAGGGTAGCCGCCATCAAAAGACAAATAGAAGCAGAAGTAACCAAAAAAACCTTTGACGGTTCAACCCCCATAGAACAAATGGAGAATATCCAAAAATATCTGCGGCCCATCGTACAAAAACAAGTTGCCAACTTTGAATATAACTTAAAAAAAGAATTAGTTCACCATGGCATTCACCTAATCAATTTTGTAGATCTTAACCAAGAACAAAGGCAATATCTACATGACTACTATGAAAGTGATATATTCCCCGTCCTAACCCCCTTAGCCGTTGATCCAAGTCACCCTTTTCCCCACATTTCCAACCTGAGCTTAAATTTAGCCGTATTAGTCAAAAATCCCGACACAGGAGCAGAATTATTCGCTAGGGTAAAAGTTCCTAAATCTCTCCCTCGTTTTGTGGCTTTTCCCGAAAATCTCAGGCAAGTAGGGGGAGATAATCAAGATCATCTCCTCTGGGTAGGAGTTCCCTTAGAACAAGTAATCGCCCATAACCTAGAATCCCTTTTTCCGGGGATGGATGTGCAAGAATGTCATAATTTTCGTCTTACCCGTGATGCTGATTTAGGAGTGCAAGAAGACGAGGCGGACGATTTACTATTGGCCATTCAACAAGAATTAAGAAAAAGACGTTTTGCTGGTTCACCCGTCAGATTAGAAGTCCATGCCTCTATGCCTAGCAACATCAAAAAAATGCTTATGCAAGGACTAAACTTACAACCCATGGATGTTTACGAAATAGAAGGATTATTGGGTTTAAACGATTTATTTGCCCTTACGGGTTTTCCTTTACCCGAATTAAAAGATAATCCTTGGAGTGCCGTTGTGCCTCCTCCTTTTGATCATTTCCAAGAGTTACTTTTAGAACAAGACGACGATAGAGATGAGCATATTAGCCCCGAATTTTTTGCCATGATTCGCAAGTCTGACTTGATGGTACATCACCCCTATCATTCTTTTTCAGCAACGGTACAAGAATTTATTACCCAATCGGCTCAAGATCCCGATGTAATGGCCATTAAAATGACATTGTATCGCACCTCTGGTGATTCTCCTATTATTAAGGCTCTCATTGAAGCGGCGGAAAATGGTAAACAAGTGGTGGCTTTAGTGGAGTTGAAAGCCCGTTTTGATGAAGAAAATAATATCCTTTGGGCGAGGAAGTTAGAAAAAGCAGGAGTCCATGTGGTATATGGATTGGTGGGTTTAAAAACCCATACTAAAATTGTTTTGGTGGTGCGCAAGGATGAAGATAAAATTCGTCGTTATGTCCATATTGGCACAGGGAATTACAACCCTAAAACCGCAAAACTTTATACCGATATTGGTTTGTTTAGTTGTCGAGAAGATTTAGGAGCGGATTTAACGGATTTATTTAATTATTTAACGGGTTATTCTAAACAAAAGGCTTTTCGTAAATTATTGGTTGCTCCTGTGACTATGCGCGATCGCATGATTGCCATGATTGAAAGGGAAGCCGAACATTGCCGTAACGGTGGCACGGGTAGAATAGTCGCAAAAATGAATTCATTAGTCGATGTACCCGTCATCGAAGCCCTTTATAAAGCATCCCAAGCAGGGGTAAAAATAGATTTGATCATTAGGGGTATTTGCTGTTTACGCCCCGGCATTGAAGGGGTGAGCGAAAACATTAAAGTTATCAGTATCATTGGTCGATTTTTGGAACATTCCCGTATTTTTTACTTCCATAACAACGGCGAAGAAGAAATTTATATCGGTAGTGCAGACTGGATGACAAGAAATTTATCCCGTCGGGTAGAAGCTATTACCCCTGTAGAAGAACCCAAATTAATGAAACAATTAGAAGAATTATTGGGCATCATGCTCTCTGATAATCGACAAGGGTGGGAATTACAATCCAATGGCACTTATATCCAAAGACGTCCCCAAGAAGGAGAAATCGAACATAGTACCCACAGAATATTGATGGCCATGGCGCAAAATGGTTAGTTAATAATAAATAAAAAGGTGGGCATTGCCCACCAAATTTTTACTTTAAAGAGCTAATTTAATAAACCCCTGCGTTATAACGCTCGTCACCTTCGTTAAATACTGCCGCAGGAGGGGTAGCACTAAATCTATCAAGGTTAGCTTGTAATCTTTCTTTTTGTCTCTCACTTAAGCCAGGGATGGTTAAAACATCTTCTACCTGTTCGTAAGGGGCATTTTGAATGATGATACTCGCTAGTTTAGGATAAAATCCTCTTAACTCACGGAAATCACGGATGTCGCTGTTATTAACATCAATTTTTTGACCAAATTCAGTGGTTAATAAATCATCAGCCACATTACGACGATCGCCCTCTACCGCCACAATACGGGGGCTTAATTGACTAATGTCATTAAAAGTATATGCCTGAGCAGGTTGAGCAAATAGCATTACACAACCAACCACAAGGACGCTAAAATATGCGCTAATACGTTGCCATAATTTCATGAAAAATTAACCTCCAAATTAAGATAATTTTTTAATATTTAGTTGAGATTTTTTGATTTTATTTAGTTTAGGGACATTGCCTTAACAACTTATTTAATGAAGCACTTTCCCATCTTAATGGGGGTTTTGTGTTCATTGCCTTTTTTATCTCTAATCCCTAGCATTGATAATAATGCTAAAGGTTAGATAAGATTGCGATGAGTTAGTTTTGATTTTATCAGTGAAACAGCCCCCATACTTAAAGGTTTCGTAAAGATTTGTAAAGATGGATCAAATAATCTTTCGGTAGCCCCAAGAATAATTGTAAAATATGAAACAGTTCCAACTTTTACCCTTAGTATGGGAAATTTTAATTATAGTTTGTTTTAGTTTGTAGGAAAAATTTTATATGGCATTACAATTAGGGGATACTGTTCCTAACTTTACTCAAGCCTCTAGCGAGGGAGAGATTAACTTTTATGATTGGGCTGGAGATAGTTGGGTAGTTCTTTTTTCTCACCCTGCGGATTATACCCCCGTATGCACCACCGAATTAGGTACTGTTGCAAGTTTACAATCTGAATTTCAAAAACGCAATGTCAAAACCATTGCCCTTAGTGTGGATGATGTAGAATCCCATAAGGGTTGGATTGGTGATATTAATGAAACTCAAAATACCACCGTTAATTATCCTATTTTGGCTGATGGCGATCGCACCGTAGCCGATTTATACGGTATGATTCACCCCAACTCTTTAAATAACCTAACCGTTAGAAGTGTATTCATCATCGATCCTAACAAAAAATTAAGACTAACCATCACTTATCCTGCTAGTACAGGTCGTAACTTTGATGAAATCTTAAGGGTAATCGACTCCCTACAATTAACCGATTATCACCAAGTAGCAACCCCCGCTAACTGGCAAGACGGAGATGATTGCGTAGTAGTACCCTCTATCCCCACCGAGGAAGCAAAACAGAAGTTTCCCAAAGGTGTAACCGAAATCAAACCCTATTTACGCATGACACCCCAACCCAACAAATAATCAAGGGTGATCAAATCTCTAAATTTTCTCGGGATATAACAATTCAGTTGTATCCCTTTTTTCTTGTGTTTTGACTAACAAAACAGGCATTGCTGATTTTGAGTATGAAACATTATTGCATTACAGTAAATGTATAGTATTAAAACTATTATTACTATTGCCCATTCCCTATTGCCAAACTAAACTAAAAATCATACCTTAATTCACCAACGCCACAAAACATTATTTGCCCCCTATAATTCAATCTAAGGAGGAAATAAAAAACAAATAGCTAATCCATGAAAAAAAATAGCCCTGCTAGTGAAGCCATCGCCACCCTCATCGACTTAGCCCAAAAAGGAGAAATAAATCCTTGGGATGTACAAGTAATAGAAATTATAGACCGTTTTTTAGCAGAATTAAACCTCCAAGAAAGCAACACCATAGACATTGTAGATCAAGACTTATCACACTCAGGACAAGTAATGCTATGGGCATCCATGCTAGTTTTATTAAAAGCTGAAACCCTCGAAAAACTAGGGCAAAAAGAAATAGAAACCGAAGAAATTTACCTCGAAGAAGACTTAGAAAATTCCCTCAGAAAAAGAAATCTACAACCTAACCTAGAACAACAAATCAAAAGAAGAACATCAGCCCTCCCCCCTCGCAAAAGAAGAGTTACCCTCTCCGAATTTATAACCCAACTTCAAGACATAGAAAAAGAATTACAAAAAGCCACTAATCTCCATGGCTTAAACCTCAATAAAAAGCGTAAATACACTAAAAAACAAGCCCTAAAAACCATTACGGAATTAGCTCACGATGAAAATTTAACCCAATTAGCTCAAGACTTGAATTTATTTTTAAATGAAAATTTTTCCCTAATATCTGATAAGCAAAAACAAATAAAACTACAACAATTAGTAATCTCTTGGAGTCAATATCAAGAAAAACCAAAACAAGATAAAGTAGGAGTATTTTGGGCATTATTATTATTATCATCCCAATCAAAAGTACAGCTATCCCAAGAGGATTTTTACCAAGATATTAATATCGAGATTTTAAATCAAAATTTAGATGACTGAGCATGGGCAATAAAAAATATTAAACATTTCCTCAAAAAACACTCCCATAACAAAATAAAATAAAAAAAATACTATAAATTGATAATAGTAGCAACAAAAATATGCTCAGTAGGGAGTATTATTCACTATGTATCCATCAGACAGGGATCAAAATTCGGGCGAAATTAAAAATAAAAATATTAAACCACCTCAAAAATCTCTCCAATTATTATTATTTGTAGATAATCGTCATAGCTCTCAACAAAATATTCAAGACATCAAAAATTATCTTCAAAGTCTAACCCATGAATATCAATTTCAACTAGAAGTATTAGAAATTAGTAAATATCCCCATTTAGTAGAACATTTTAAACTGGTTGCTACCCCAGCCCTTGTCAAAGTTAACCCCGCGCCCCAACAAACCTTGGCAGGAAGTAATTTAACCGCCCAACTGCAAAAATGGTGGGATAAGTGGCAATATTCTCTAACCCACACCATGAATAGTAATTCTGGAGAGGAGGAATCTATTCTACAAACCTGCTTACCTTCTTCCGATTTAATCCGTATGAGTGATGATATTTTTCAGTTAAAACAGGAGGTGGAAAATTTACAACAACAATTAAATTTTAAAGACCAAATGTTGGCAATGTTGGTGCATGATTTGCGCAATCCCTTAACTGCTGCTTCCCTTGCGGTGGAAACTATTGAATTAGCGATTAATGAATCTGATCAAGAGAAAATATTTAAGTTACAAAAACGACTTTGTCAACAGTCTAAAAAACAGTTTAAGGTCATGAATAAAATGATCTCTGATTTACTAGAAACATCCAAAAAAACCAATCATCAGCTTAATATTATACCTGTTAAGGTCAATTTACCTATTTTGTGCAATGAATTGTTAAATAGTTTTAACCAAAAAATACAAGTTAAAAATCAAGTTTTAATTAGGGATATTCCTCAAGATTTGCCCCCAGTTTATGCAGATCCAGAGTTGATTAATCAGGTATTAATTAATTTAATTGAAAATGCCATTAAATATACTCCCAATGATGGCACAATTACCGTTGCAATTATTCATAAAACCACCCAAAAAATAGAAGTAAGTATTATTGATACGGGTTCGGGTATCCCCCCTGAAAAAAAAGAACGCATTTTTGATGGTCATTTTCGTTTGGAAAGAGATATAAAGCAAGAGGGATATGGTATTGGGTTAGCTCTTTGTCGTCAAGTAATTAATGCTCATTATGGTCAAATTTGGGTTGATGATAATGGAAATCAGGGTAGTTGTTTTCGTTTTACCCTACCTGTGTATCTGTGATGGTTTGTTATAATTAATGTGTGGCAATTAAATAATTAAATATAATAGTAATAATTTTTAAAGTTACTGATATGGAAAGGTTTGATTTAAATATATTTTCTGTTTAGTGGTTAAAGCTGTTTCCTAATTTAGATTATTTTCTGTAATATTTATTTTTAATTTTAATGTAATGATTATTTAGTTTCATTATTCATTGAGGAAAAAATCTATTGTGATATTGATAAATTTAATTGCTTTGTAAAAACCCTGTAATATTAAGAAAAAAATAGGGTAAATAAAGATAAAATAGGATTATAGAGATAGGGGGAAATATTTATGAAAAAATTACTAACTGTTGCGGTAAGTGCGATCGCCCTTAGTACCATCACCATATCAGAAACGGTAGCTCAAAACCCGGACCATGTGAAACAGCTAATCGAAACCAATCAATGTGCAGGATGTGACTTAAGGAATGCAGACTTACGAGAAACCCATCTAATTGGGGCAGACTTAAGAAACGCAGACTTAAGAGGTGCTAACCTAAGCTATGCCAACTTAGAAGGTGCAGACTTAGACGGTGCGAATCTAGCCTATGCAGACTTTCATCAAGCATTTTTAACCAACGCCACCATGAATTATGCTAATCTTAACCACACTAACTTAAGTTATGCAACCCTATTCGATACCCACCTAGAAAATGCTTTTATAAACAATC
Organism: Cyanobacterium stanieri LEGE 03274; assembly: GCF_015207825.1. NCBI lineage: Bacteria > Bacillati > Cyanobacteriota > Cyanophyceae > Chroococcales > Geminocystaceae > Cyanobacterium > Cyanobacterium stanieri. The sequence goes on along the minus strand of NZ_JADEWC010000041.1, from coordinate 4,341 downwards.
TCAACATTGAAGAAGCAACCATTTACAATACTAATATTGGCGTAGGGGGAGAATATCCCGACTAAAAACCATGACAAAAACAAAACTTAAGTCTAAGCCTCTTTGCCTCATCAAAAGGGGCAATTTTTTTACTAGCTATAGAAAAACTTTTATCCATCAAAAATAGCTATTTTGTCCAATAATTAACATAAACACATGAAAGCAATTATGGTAGTGGGTACAACATCCCACGCAGGTAAATCAACCCTTATAATAGCCCTATCTCGTCTTTTGTGGCGTAAAGGATGGTTAGTTAGCCCCTTTCAAGGACAAAATATTGGCTTAGATCATTATCTTACCAGTACAGGGGGAGAAATCAGTTATGCCCAAGCCTTTCAAGCATGGGCGGCGAAAACAACTCCCCGAGTGGAAATGAATCCCGTATTAATAAAACCCCAAAAAGATCAATTATCACAGGTATTTTTTCAGGGGCATTTAGTCGGCACAACTAGGGGAAAAGAATATGACGAAAAATATTTGGAACAAAGTTGGGAGATTATTAAAGAATCATTAGTAACCCTAGGGCAAGAATTTAACCTAATTATTTGTGAAGGGGTGGGAAGCCCTGCCGAAATTAATCGCAAACATCAAGACTTAGCAAATATGAGGATAGCAACTCATCTTAATGCAGACACAATCTTGGTAGCAGACATTGAAAGGGGGGGGGTTTTTGCCCATATTGTGGGAACTTTGGCACTTTTAGAGCCTCAGGAAAGGGCATTGGTTAAAGGTATTATTATTAATAAATTTAGGGGGGATAAATCTACCCTTGAGGATGATATTAAGTGGTTACAAGAATATACAGGAATTCCCGTTTTGGGGGTAGTACCTTGGTTCAATTCTGATTTATTTTCTGCCAATTCTTTTCGATTTTCCAAGTATGATCATAGTAAGACAAGTCATAATCTACACATAAAAATTATTAAGTTACCTAGGGTTTATAATTTTACTGATTTTGATCCATTGGAAGGGGAAGATCATGTTTTTATAGAATATATTGAGCCTCATCAAGATATAGGGTTTCCCGATGCGGTGATTATACCGGGTACAAAAAATACTATGGCTGATTTAATGGTATTGGAAAAAACGGGCATGAAAGAAAAAATTCAGGAATATGAGAGTGGGGGAGGTACGGTTTTTGGTATCTGTGGCGGTTATCAAATGTTAGGACATAAAATCATTGATGGGGATAATATTGAGGGGGTTTGCTCGGAAATAGAAGGTATTGATTTGTTACCGATTCAGACTACCCTTAAGCCCGAAAAAATTACTCGTCAAAGGGAAATATCGGCGAATTATCCTCAGAGTGGTTTTCCTGTGGATGGTTATGAGATTCATCAGGGTTATACGGAGTTGGTTACTCCTTTGGTTAAAAAGCGCAAGATTAAGTATATGGCTTTGTTTGATGATGCTAGTTTGGGTTTAGTTAATGGAAATTTATCGGTTTGGGGTTGTTATCTCCATGGAATTTTTGATAATGGTGCCTGGAGGCGCTCGTGGTTAAATCATTTACGCCATAAAAGGGGTTTACCTTCTTTGCCCACGGGTATATCTAATTATCGTCAACATCGGGAAGATTTGATCGATGCTTTGGCTAATTATATGGAGAAGTATTTGGATTTGAGTAGTTTTTATTGATGAGCAATAATATCAAGTCCGCTTGATCACTTACAAATTAGAGTGAGGTTTTAGGTGACAGGTTGCAGGTAATAGTTTGTTAATTGTCCATTGTTAATTGTTTACACCTTCACAAAGGTAATTCATTACACGGTGGGGCTATGGCTCATTCGCTCCCTAATTAAACCTTTAATATCCATGTTGAGCGAGAAAATCAAGGCTGATATTTTCTTGGATGGGTTGTTTTCCAAGCCGATGGCTAATTAATCTATCAACATACTTACCAAGGATGTCGCTTTCTAAGTTTACCCAATCACCTATTTTAAGTTGAGCCAGATTAGTATCAGCGTAGGTAACGGGTATGACGGCCACTTTAAAATAATTACCGTCAACGTCACAATCAGCGATAGTTAGACTGATACCATTAACGGCAATACTAGCCTTAGAGACGATGTAGGGGGCGAGGTATTGTTGCCATTCTGCGGTGAGGCTTGGGGGGCTAGAAAAAGTCATTTCCCATGCTTGTTGGGTTTGCTTTGATTCCGTTAAGCAACCGATACCATCCACATGGCCACTGACAAAATGTCCGCCAATTTTGCTTCCTACTCTCAGGGAGGTTTCTAGGTTTACGGGGCTTTGATTTTGTGTACTTCTAGCTAGGGTTGTTCGTTGCAAGGTTTCGGGGGAGGCGGTGGCAACAAAGCCATCTTTAGTGATTTTTTCGACGGTGAGACAAACTCCATCCACCGCAACGCTATCTCCTAATTCTAAGTCGTGGGTAATTTTTTGATGATTTGTTCGACTAATGGCGATCGCATATAAATCATTACCTAAAGATTTTACTTTACCCGTACCTTGTATTAATCCTGTAAACACTCTTAAATCAGTTTATGCGAAATGGCTAGTTATTTTCTCTAACTGTATCACAAAAAAAGAAGGGCAAATCGTACCCCTTGGCGATTGATCGCCCCTCCACACTAAATAAAACCTAAGTTTTTTGATTATCAGACTTAAACCGAGTTACCAGAAAATCCCTTTTCTTGAGATGCTTTGTTTTTCTCCCAGAAACCCGTTTGCGCCACATCCTAAAACTAGAACTTTTCATTTCCTTCCTCATTAAAGCAATTACCTGCTTTTCAGATAACCCAAACTGTAACTCAATGGCATCAAAAGTAGTTCTATCCTCCCATGCCATCTCCACCACCCTATCAATATCCTCCTGACTCAGTTTTGGTAATTTCATCACAACTCCTTAACTAACTTGTAACTCATCAAGGGTAGCCAAAACTTCCTGACTGTGAATCACAGGACGCACCCCCAAAAACTTCGCCACCAAAACCCCTTCAGGATTTACAATATAAGTATGACGTAAAGAACGACCAGTTAACCAAGAACCGTAAGCCTTACTTACCTTACCATCGGTATCCGCCAACAAAGGAAACTTTAAACCCTCAGAATCGCAAAAATCTTCGTGGGATTGAACATCATCTACACTAATACCCACAATTTGAGTGTTTCTTTTCTCATATTCGGCTAAATCCCGTTGAAATCTTTGAGCCTCAAGGGTACAACCGGGGGTAAAGTCTTGGGGATAAAAATAAACCACTACCCACTTACCCCGAAAATCATCTAAAGAAACCTCTCCATTTCCCCCATTGCTAGGAAGGGAAAACTCTGGGGCAGGTTCATTTAACGTGGGTTGGATGCCTCCTAAAGCTAAAGCTGGGATAGAAAAACCAAACCAGAGACACACCGAAAAAATCAAAGCAACAATGATATTACTCTTAAAAATCGATTTCCACATAATCAAAAATAAATTTACAATATAATGACAATGACAAGGAATCAAATCCCTTAACATCATCGATCATAACTTGAAAAGGAAATCTCGAGGAGATTAAACAATCCCATGACTGATATATTTACTTATTCTTTTATTGCCGTTGGTATTTTTTTCTGGTTTTGGGGTACATCATCCCTACTATCATCAAGGACAGTATTATATAAAATTCACAATCTTACGGTTTCCGATAGTCTCGGTTCAATTTTAATTATTATCGGCCTATTATTTCAAATTCCCCGAGAATTGCCTTTACTGATTTTAGCGATTATTTCCATTGCCATTTGGAACACGATGCTAAGCTACGTCTATGCTTATTGTTCTACGGCTGAGGAGGATAAAACAAAAATTACCGTGGAAAACGAGCCAACAATTTAGACAAAAAAAAGGGCAAGGAATAAACCTTTGCCCCAAACAAAACCTACCAACTAGATTTAACAACTCCGGGTAATAAGCCTTTGTGAGCCCATTCTCTGAGGACGTTACGGGATAAACCAAAATCACGATAATAACCTCTAGGTCTTCCAGTAACCCAACAACGGTTGCGTTGACGTACAGGGGAACTATTGAGGGGTAATTGTTGTAGTTGACGGTGAATTTCTAATTTTTCTAAGGGATCTTGAGCTTGTTTGAATTGCTCTTTTAATTCTGCTCTTTTGTCAGCATATTTAGCAATTAGTTTTGCACGTTTTGTTTCCCGTGCAATCATTGATTTTTTAGCCATTTAAATTATTTTTTCGTATAAACACAGCAAATTATATCATAACCGATTTTCTGCCCCTCTGTCAGTGGCAGGGATGATTGATTGTAAAATTGTTTTATGAGGGTGGGAACAGGGAATGGGG
>NZ_JADEWC010000040.1 GCF_015207825.1 Cyanobacterium stanieri LEGE 03274 | reverse complement strand
ATTTAAAAGAAAGTTCTACTTATGATTGTTCTGTAGATGATCAACGTACTATTTATTTACCTTGTTCTTGGTTAATAAAAAAAATGAATCTATGTTGGAATGGTGTTGAAGGTAATTTTTTTAATCAAAAAAATGATTTAATAGCTTTTGACCCATCTATTAAAGAATTTGGTGCTAATGCTTGTTTGATTAAAAGAGAAGCGTTGCTAGAGTTTCTAAATCAGAACAATTACGATATTATATGGACTTTTTTAGCCGAAAAAAGAGTCATAAAAGGTAATCCAAAACATGATCATTTACAGTTAAGTGGCATTATTCGTCTTGATAATAAAAAATTACTAAAGAACATAAGATCAAAGCCTTTGTTTTAGACTATGTTTATTTTTGTTGCACTCTTTCACTTTCCCTGTAATAACGCCTAATAGAATTGCAGAACCCTCAAATATCAACATAAGTACCACTACCCTCATTCTTCCTTAAACAAAGATACCGTTGAGTAGTAGTAATGGAAGAATGACCCAAACTTTGTTGTAAGAGCGATAAATCACAACCCCCCTTAATGGCTTCGGTTGCATGGGAATGACGTAACCAATGACAAGATAAACTATCTCCTAACCCTGCCTTTTTACCCACCCTTTTGAGCATATTGTGAGCCGTATTACGTTTCATGGGAGTGTTACGCTTGGCAACCGTAAATAAATAATCAATACCCTCCTTTCTCAAACCTTGTAACTCTTGCCATAGGCTAGGATTAACCAATACCGTCCTCGGCTTATTACCCTTACCCACAATGGTTAAATTAACCTTCTCATCATCAATACTAAAATCAACCCATGTTAAATTAATTGCCTCACTTACCCTTAACCCCAACCCAAACATCACCCTGATGAGTAATTTATCCCTGAGATTGTCAGTGTGACTCATTAACCGCTTCACATCCAAAGCACTCAATAGTTTTTGGGAGATAGTATCATTTACCTTCGGATTATTCACCAATACCGAAGGATTGAGGAGTAAATAACCCGTCTTTAAACAGTAAGAAAACAGACTCTTAATAACCATCAACTTTGCCTTGATAGTTGATATTTTCTGCTCCCTTAACTTGAGAGACTTAATATAATCCTGAATATCTTCCACCGAAATCTCGGCTAAATCCGTCCCCGTAAACTCCAAAAAATGTTGAATGATATACCTATATTGCCGTTGGGTATGAATAGACTGCTTATTAGTTAGCCAACTGAGGATAATTTCCGAATCCTTCTGCGCACGAGTTACCCCTGTGGAGCGCACCATAATGCCCCCAAAAATTATTAGATTATTGAGATTATTATAGTTGATAAAGTCAACTTCCTTTGGTACTTCCATCACTTGTAGTTTTTATTGGGGAAGTGATTCCCTGTTAGAATCCCTAATTTCAGTTGAGCAAATTAGGGTTCTTCAATCATGGCAATGCCGTCAAGCTAATCCCAGATGTAAGTTAACAGCCAGATTAACCAATTTCATCACTTCCTGAGAGAGACTACCTACCACATCACCCTGTAATCTTTCCTTGGCAATAGTCCTGATTTGCTGTGCTTGAATCTTTGAGTCTTGGGGTAAACCAGAATCCCCCTTACCAATAAACACCTCAAAAGGATAAACCTTCGTCACCTTAGAAGTTATGGGTAAAACCGTTATGGTAGAAGCCACCCGATTATTAATATCATTACTGACTATCAACACTGGGCGAGTTTTAGCTACCTCCGAACCGATAGTGGGACTAAGATTGGCATAGAATATATCACCACGTTTCATCACCTAACCCGTCTCCTGCTACTATATCCCAATCTGAGTCAATTTCCTTGTCAGCTTCCCTGTAGGCATTTTCCAAGTCTTTTTCAAGCAGTAATCTTAACGCTTCTTCGACTACTTGTGAAGAAGATTTACACATCCTGCTGTTTTTATAACTGTCGATGAATACTACCAAATCTTCAGAAATGGACACTGACATTTTTCTTACTGTCATACCCTACCTAAAAGTAAATAAACTTACTACTACTTAATCTTACTACTTTTGTCAGGGGAGTAAAAATATTCTATTATTTTTTGCTCTTAATGTGATTAATGAACAATACAGTAGCTATTGTTCATTATCATCTTGATCTACCCCACAAAGCCCGTGATACAGAATCCTCTCACTTCATCTCACTTTTTCTCTCACTTTAAAGATTTTTTCTGAAATCACTGTAAGTAAGAACAAATAAAGATTTTAAGAGATTTTTAAAAACCAAGTAAAAAATAACATCTCACTTTCATCTCACTTTAATTATATTTCTATATATATATAAGTTATAGAGATTATAGATATATTTATACATACCTTTAACCCTATATTTACTGTACCTATTTCCTAAAGTGAGAGGCTTACTTACACATATTTTTCAAAAAAAACTTTTATTGATAATTTCTTCTAATATTATTTTATATTACTCAATGGTAATGTTTGTCCTTATTGAGAATCTCAGCAATAATGTGCTAAAAACACACCCTATCTATCTAATTTCCTCTCACTTATCTCACTTTGGGGCAATAGAATCGCCATAAGTATTGATATATAATAATTATAGCGATTATGAGAAAGTGAGAGAAAGTGAGAGGCAAAGTGAGAGGATACGATAAAACCCCCACAGGGTGAGGGTTTTAATGATAAAGCAAAGTGAGAGGCAAAGTGAGAGGATTATTTGATCCTTACTTTTACCCCCTTATTGGTGGGTACTCTGATTAGTTTTTCATTCTCAATAAGAAGCAATAAGAGTTCATCAATTTCTGTGGTGGGTAAATTCTTAAACTCCCATATAAATCTTTTTACTTGAGAAGCCGTAACCTCACCCTTTTTGGCTACCAGTTCAAGGATTTTAACCAGTCTTGCGTCCATGAAATCTTTTTGGCACTTGGTAGCCACATACTCAAACTGTCTGAGGTAATAGAAAACAACCTCAATGGCTAACTTCATTATCCTTTCATTGATAACGGTGGGGCTGTCCACATATCCTGTGTTAAGGACGTAATGCCATGTGTGCAAGATACCAGCAACCCGTAATATAGCACCCTCACCCTTACTATACTTAGCTCTTAATTGTTCAGTGGGCAAAGTCTCTTTAATATCAATCAATTTTCTTTGAGCGTTCTTGAATATGGGATAAACCTCAGTAGGCACGACCAAATCTGATTCTTCCAACTTGGTTATCTCATCAATGACATGACGCAGTAACTCAGATAGTCCGGTATCAATAAAGCTATCAGGTAAATATTCCTTGGGTAGTTCACCGCCCCAAAAAAACCAACGGGCACTGATACCCCTAGCATCTTGAAAATTGTTAAATATTTTTTCAAGGACTGACCATTGAATCGTACCTAGAATGGATACGGCGGTTTTCTTGAGAAAAATATTATTATCCTTACTAGCACGGGTCTTAATGATTTGACCACCATCATATAATTGCAGTTCACGGGCGATGTCATCACCACTATAAAACTTGTTTAACCGTTCAAAGTATCCTGATAGCTCATCACAGAAACATAAGAAGCCTTTGGGGTTTTCTTTGTGAGCTAATAATAATCCATCAATGGTGCTGTCCTCTATCATATACCTTGTTAACGTAGGCATTGGTAAATTAGCTTGTTTATCAGATGGCAATTGCTGGTCTTCCTCATATTCCCTTAGTTCATCCTGATAACGGTCATAGGCTTCTACATTTTTATCCTTTAGAGCCTTAATAATAGTCATGGTGGTGGGGGTTTTCTTTTTCCCACTATCAGCAACGATAGCAGTTCTTAAGATGCAGGGCTGTCTGTATTTAGGGTTATCCTGTAGTACAACGCTTCTTCTAGTACCAATAGCACCACCAAGGGTAGCCAAAAGGATTGTAAATAAAGCCATAGGGTTTGTAGGTAGGTTGAGGGCTTCTTGCTCAAACATTAACCCAAAAAAATCACTTAGTATCTTTTTAAGGTCTAGGGTTTCATGGGGTATTTTTAATAGGTCATCAACCCGTGGGGATAACTCCTCAATATCATTAACTCGGTTATCCTCTTCTTTTTTTGCCTTGATTGCCTTTTCAAGTATTACAGGGCTAACAGGATATTGTGAACAAAACTCAGCTATCTTCCCCCTGTAAACAGCTTCAGTGTAAATAGGTTTGCTACACTCATTGATGAATTGATTAATAATACTGGGAAAATCATTCTCCCCGACCCCATGGACATTATTATAGGCTTTGTTTAAATTATCCTTACTGTCAATTGTTACAATTGAATTGCCAATATTTAAGAGTTCTTCTAGGTTTGCCCCCACGGTCAATTCAATGTTGGTTTTAATAGCTGAGGGGCTTAACTTAGTATGCTTTGAGTATTCTTCAAAATCACCATGTTCTGGTACTTCTGGATATAAGTAGGTGATGGGTAGAATGATGAAGGGTATGCCCTGAGATGCTACAATTTCCCTCGTCTTGATTGCCTTGTCTAATCCTTGTTTATCATTATCGGCAATGTAGATTATGCCTTTAATCTGATATTCCTTAATCCGTTCACAGAGTCTTATTATGTGGTCTATGTCTGTGGCTTTACTCCCCAATATGCAAGTGCTAATTAAACCCCTATGTAAAGCATGATCACAAGCCTTTTCCCCTTCAAGATCTAATATCCACTTACCCGTGGCTTGGGAGAATAATTCAAGGTGGTACGGTTCCCAAATCTTTGTAATCTTTGACTTGTCATTACCCTTTTCATAACCGTAAAAGTTTTTTTCCCTTTTCTCCTTACCATCCTTTCTTTTAGTGGTTAATACTCTTTTTACCTTGTTTCCCCCCGGGTAGTTTAACCACATGGCATACTTTTTCAGTGATGCTTCATTTTCATACTCGGCTATTATCTCTGTCACAGGTGATTGATAATCCTTTGTGGTAGCTATAATAATCGGATCTTTAGGTGCAGAATATACCTTGTTATGCTCTTGTCTTTGGGGTTGCTGGGTAGATAACCCTTTCTGTTCAGATACCCACTTAGCTATAGCTGAATTATCTTCACCACCTGAGTTATAGCAGTTATACTTTATTCCATCAGGTGCTATGGATAAGTCATTACCTCCACAAATAGGGCAAATGTACTTACCCTTGGTGTTTGTCGGAGTGAATAGGTCAAGATGTTCCCCTATTCTAAAAGCATTACTATATGTCATAATGTTACTAACAAGATTTATTTTGATGAGCGCGGCAAACGCTCATTTATATTATATATAAAAAAGGGTTGGTGATCCCTCTAAAATCACTTTTTTTGTATTTGTTTTTCAGAGAGAGTTATAGGCTCTTTTTTTTTGATGTAAACATTTCACTAAAACCCCATTTTTTTGTTGCTAACAATAACTTTTCCCCAGCAAGTAAGAACTCCCATATTCTGCCCCTAGCAATGGTTAGAGGGTATTTGTAAAAGTTAGCTGTTGATAGCTAAAAAGTAGTAACTATTAGTAACTATTAGTTACTTATTAGTTACTTATTAGTTACTTAACTTAAATTTTACCCTAACCTTTTAGTCAATCTACTTATCTATTGTAACAACAGAACAATTCTATTGTTACAATAGATAAGTAGTGGTATGATATTCTTAATAAGAAAAAGAATAAAAAATGAGTATGAAAAAGTATAATCCGAAATCCTTAGCTAACCTTAAGCCGGGGTTTAAGCCTAAGTGGAATGATACTAATACTAAATTAATTAGAATACCTGTGGCATTAGAGAAGCAAGTATTAGATTACGCCCACCAGTTAGATGATGGTGTAACTCCTCCACCCCAGTCTGGTGTAACCAATGATTTTGAGAAAAAGGTTCTCAATATTATGGCAAAAGTTAAGGATAAGGTAAAAGGTTATAAAAGCAACTCCGCATCACAATTAATCAAGGATCTTTTGGCTTTATCCAATGATAAGTAAAATTCTATTGTAACAATAGATAAAAAAATAATTTGAAAAATCTAGGCTCAGTGAAAGCTAGGGAAGCTGTAATATGGCAAGGTTCACTCCTCATAAATCCACAATAATCAATCATCACATCATTGCGAGGGATAACTTAATATACCTGAAATAACTAAAACTACTTATGTCCCTTTATGTCTTATGATAGAAGGACTTGAGCTATATTATTTTATAATTACGAATGTATTTTAAGTCAATTTTGGTTAAGGTTCGCAAAAAGTCGCTTGACATTAAGTAGAGCAAGGGGTTAGAATAAGAGCACCTTACTAAAATTAATAGAAACGTATTGGGGATCTTTCCTTGAATGGGAAAATTATGGCAATTCTGTGATCTTTCACGGGTTTATTTTGCCTGTTACATCGTAACTGTCAATGGGCTGCTATATTTTGGAATAGTGAAACTAATAAATGCGGAAATAGCCATCACTGAAGCATTAGTCGATACTAAAGTGTTATTCTTTTGCCAATGTCCATGGTCATATTAGTGGGGCTCAATCCGAAAGGGTTCGTTTTTGCTTAAACGGGCTGGTCCCATGTTGTTTCTTTCATAGCGACCTAAAGTTAGGGGTTTGAGTAGCATTTGATACTCAAACCCCACAACGTGTTCAATTTGGAAAGTATCTCCTCCTTACCCCATGATCTCGCCTCGCCGCAAAGGATAAATTGAAAGACCTAAAAACTGTTCTTGAGAAATATGCGAGTACCGCAATATACGTCGATTAATTTGTATAATAAGTGGTTGTTGGCGGACATACTTAGGCTGCTCTCTGGTACGCCACAAAACCAAGCGTTGGGTGCAAATATAAACTCTCCATTTCGTTAACTAATATGTTTAAAGAAGTATTTATAAGCCATGCAAGAGAAGATTATGAAACCGCCGAGAAAATTTATGATTATCTTGAACAAAAAGGCTATTTGCCTTGGCTAGACAAGAAAAAATTAAAAGTTGGAATGCAGTGGGAGTATGAAATCAAGAAGGGGTAAAGCCGAGATACGCGCGAAATCGGACAGTGCTATTAAGTTTTGTTAACAAGAATAGAATTTAGTATAGAGAAACATTGCCGAAAAAATATCATTTTAGGCAAAGTATAATAGATAAAAGTACGATATTTAGAGAGTTAGAACCATGTTTATTTTAACCACTTAACTTCTGTTTTCGGCAAAGTCAAATTTCTACTCTCCGTCAGTCAAGAAAAAATCAGAACGAGAAAGGGAATATTCGTCTTGATGAAATCAAACGCAAATATCCTCTAAGCAATTATCGGTACTTAAACTTCTAATCTCCAATTAAAAACTAGCGTCTAACTTGTCTAATAAAGCCAACCCTTGTTGAATATCACCTTTACTTGCCATAACTTGAAAACGATTAAAAGTATCAAATTCAGCAATAGCTTTAGTAGAAAATTCTTCCATTAATTTATTAACACTAATCCCCCTAGTTTGTGCCAACTGTTTCAATCTTTCATGTTTATCATCAGGAAGTCGAATCGTTAAAGTTGCCATCACATTATACCTCTAAAAAATATTCTGGTTGAATAATTTGTAACTGAGGAAACAGTAATTCTGCACCTCGAAAATCTTTAATATTATTAGTTATAATAAACTGAGCATTACCAGCCAAAGCTAACTCTATTAAATAATTATCAGCTTCATCTTTAAGATTAGGTCGCCATAAATAGTAAATTGAGGTCCAGCGACAAACACTCATAAAGGAAGCTAATAAAATTTCTATTTCAGCTACAGTCAAAGCGGATTTTTTGATAATCTCATCTCTATTAATTAAAGATTCATATTCAGCAAATAAACTATTACCCATTAAAGGTAAATAGTTACCCTCTAAACATCCCCTAATAACCCCTCTGGATGCCCCATATTTACTAATAACAGCACTAATAAAAATATTTGTATCAACTACTATCTTAACAGTCATAAGCAAATGATAGCATATATGGTGTCACTTATTCCTTACGTTCAACCTGCAATAAGGGGTAAAGCTAGGGAATCTGTAATAACTATGCAAACTCACTGAAACTGAATCAGAGCAAATGTTTTAACTTATTCTGCGTACTTTAATCGTTACAAAACTTAACACGAAGTTAAACTAAGCCAGAGCATCACTACTCTGACTCGTCTTCAAAACCGTGCGTGAGACTTTCACCTCACACGGCTCCTCTCTAATAACCTCCTTGTCATAGATACGAGTCAAGCTACCATCTCTGGCAGTCTTTTTATCGTGGCAATGTCGGTGTAGTACCTGTAGATTTTTATACTCATCCTTCCCACCTCTCGATTTTGGGATGATATGGTCTATTTCTAACAAGTCTCCGTCCTTGAAGCAGTGTCCGCAATCATTACATCTTCCTTTTTGCTTTTTGAGCAATGTTGCCATTCTGGTTGAAACCTCTGGATGTTTGCCTATTCTTGCTGTCCAGTAAATCCAGTCTCCATCATAGGGTGATTTGTTATCTTTGACTTTGATGTGACGTTGGATTTTAGTTTCACTATGACTTAGTAGTTTCATTCCATCTTCATCTCTGGTTGAAAACACCCAGTTTCTATTTCCATAGGTGTGCCAGTATTTTTTGGCTACCCATGATTTGGATTTATTTGAGTGTCGTCTTTCTGCCCATCTCTTAAGTTGTCGATACATTATAAAGTCACATTTAGAATAAGTTTCCTTACTGCACACTGAGCGATAATAGTTTGCCCAACCTCTAATGATGGGATTGAGTTCCTTGATTAAGGCTATTTGTGGCGTTGATTTGTGCTTTCTGATGACATTTCCAATCTTTTCAATGTGCTTTCTGACTTTATCCTTTGATGGTTTTATAATGGTTTTGAAGCCAAGAGGTTGCCCATTGGTGCTTTGACCTGTGTGAGTTTTACCTACTGCATACTGTCGGATATTGAATCCAAGGAAATCAAATCCCTTTTTCCCTTCATATTTATTTAGGGTATGAGAGATGCGAGTTTTGCTTGGTTTTAATACTAAGTCTAATTTGCCTAGCCATTTTTCTATGATTTGCTTACATTTGAGGATAACTTCTTCTTCCTTGTGAAGGATTATGAAGTCATCGGCATATCTAATTAATGATAGGCTTTTCTCATTATTTACTTTGTGTCCTTTTAGTGTTCTGGTATATTTCTTGATTTCTTCTTCCATACCATGCAAGGCTATGTTAGCTAATAAAGGGGAAATAGTGCCTCCCTGTGGCGTACCCTCATTGGTTGGAAGTAATAATCCATCATCCAGAACTCCACTTTTTAGCCATGCTTTTATTTCACGTCTTAATAGTGGATGGGTTTCAAGTTTATTGAGTAATTCATCATGATTGATTCGGTCGAAACATTTTGCTATATCAGCATCCAATACATATTTTGGTTGAAACCTAATTGCGTTGAATATTGCTTCCACAGCGTCATGGGTCGATTTGGCTGGTCTGAAACCATAACTGTTAGGCTCGAACTTGGCTTCCCATTGTGGTTCTAATGCTAGTTTTACTAAGCATTGTCTAACCCTTTCTTCCATACATGGTATTCCAAGAGGTCGTTGCTCTCCATCTACTTTAGGTATCCATACTCTACGGGTAGGTTTGGATTTGCCTCTTAAGTTCAGGTTATTGACCATTTCAAGGCGTTGGTTTGGAGTCAGAGATTTAACTCCATCCACTCCTGCTGTTTTTCGACCTTGATTATCTTGGGTTACTTTTCTGGTGGAAAGAAGTTTGGCATAATAGGAACTGGTTAACAGTTTTTGTAATTTATGGGTTAACTTTTTATTGCCACTCTGACTCGCTCTGTAAATACGCTTTTGCAAACGGAAAACTTCTATCTCAACCTTTTTCCAGTTGATAGATTGCCAGTTTTCTGTCTTATCAATCGATTTATTAATCGTTGTCATAATTTAAGCTACTTGTGTCTTTACATTGGTTATCAAAGTCGCTACGTCAGCTTATCCTATCCATTACAGATAGACGTTTGCTTCTTAGCGAATCCTACTCCTCATAATCTTGCGTTGGTAACTACTCACGAAGGAGAGATTATGAGAATTTCCCCGTTCCGTATATTCATTCTTTTAGACTTTAGATTTCTTCTTTCCACCGATTCTGTGTCGTTGATTCCAGTTCAGACGGACAAATCTGCTGGTACTGTAGGTTTTACCTTTTGGTCTAGCTTATCAGCCTTATTTAGCTAGTTGCGAATCACGATGGTTCAAACGAAGATTCCTTGCGTAATCATGGTCTATCTGCTTGATGGGATTCCCATTTGGGCTATGAGTTACCACCGTTTAATCCAGCTTCAACGTATGGGATACCACCCCAAGTCACTGTGGACTATGCTTTCACTCCATCAACAAGAGGGTAAGACTTTCACTTACATGAATATAAAGTTGTCAAGGTTTAATTTTAATTCCTTGCCTAGCTTACGTTTTGGTCATTTGACCTAGACTTTGGCTAGAACGGGTCGCACTGTCCGATTTCGCACGTATCTCGGCTTTACCCCAAGAAAGCGTTAAAAGAATCAACTTTCGTAATCATATTACTTTCATCAATTTCAGTGAGGAAGAGAGGCTATGTTCAACAAGAATTTAAATATGCCATTGAACATTCAAGAAATAAGCTTATTGATGATATTTATATAATACCTATACTTTTGGATAAATGCGATGTTCCAGACTCGCTTAATCAATTTCAATGGATAAAAATTGATAATGAAAATTTATTTGAAGAAATCCTCAATTCATTAAATTCTCAAAGACAAACATATTTAAGTAGTTTATCTCCAGAAGTTATTGAGGTAAATGATTATACGTCAATATCAATTGATTTAAATATTGATATTCCAGTCAAAATTGACTACCTATGCGATTTGCCTCTTTTCTATAGAAATAATTTCTTTGATGCAAATTTTGTAAATACATTTATTCAACAAAAGGCTCTAAATGTAATAAGTGAAAATAGAAAATGGATAAACAAAAATATTAGTCTTTTCAAAGATAGAGATCATCTATATTTTGAAATTTCTCATGAAATCAAGAAATTAAATAAAGATAACTTAAGTATAACAATATACTATAATTCTTATTTTGGAGGGGTACATCCTAATACAAGTATAGATACATTAAATTTTGCGTTTAATCCAGATAGGGTGTTGAATTTTTACGACGTGATAGAAGATCATAGTGCTAACGAATTTGTTAGAAGATGTTTATTGAGACATGGAAGTCAAGAGCAAATAGAAAATTTAGAAAGATTTGTAGAGTACATAACGGCAGAAAATATAAATTTTACTTTTGATGATAAAACACTTGAAATTGATTTTACTAATCAAATTCCAAGAGTAATTTTAGCATTAGGATTATTAGAAATCCCTATGAGCGATATAAACATAACCATATAAATTAACTCAACACTCGAACGAAAGTTTATGCTATCAGTTATTATGCGAACATTATTACCATCTGGTGACGTGCATAACCTTGGGTGAAGTATTAGGGGTAAAGAGGAAATATGTGCAAAATTCGGACAGGTTGCGAAGTTTTGTTTTTTTCCGAATAGATCCAGGCTTCCCCCCTAAATAAGTTTATACATTTTGTTTTTTACTTTAGCTTGAATGCTTCTGAACATTATTAGTAGTCAGCTTTAATTTTACTAATTGCTAACATCAGCAGTACAAGACTGGGCGAATTTGGTCTTAGTTACCGGCGGAGCCTATCTCACCTATACGAACCGAACCCAGGGGGCGTACTCGGAGTATTACCTTGAACACTTCGCTAATCACATCACCGCAATGCTGAACGAATGCATCATCAACTTTGATCAAGGTTGATATTGCAGATACATCACCTTCGGAGAGAAGCGATTCGTCAGGCAACTTAATAGTGAAAGGGAGTGTCGTGGCTTTCGCGACAAGAGTATCGTAACTGCGTCCGCGACCATGTTTGAGCACGTTGATAGCTAGGCACAGATCCTCAAATTTATCTTTCGTGCCTAACTCTCCTTCGTCACTTAGGATTTTCTTAGCTTCAACAAATCCTAAGGAGCAGTCTAAATAATCTTGCAAGTTAGCCTCAAAAATGGAAAACATACCGACCGCCAAGATCGCTTTTTGAAGCTGTATCATTTGCAGAGTCTTTACTAGTGAAGTGGCACCGCTAACTTGGAGTGCTTCAATAGTCTTTTCGTTTGCTTCCTTGAGATTTTTCAGGGTAAAGGCTGCGCAACTATCTACGAGTTCTGTAAAGCTATGCATGGCGATGGAAAAGGTATAGAGTAGAGTTGTTGTGAAATAAAAGAGAGAAATAGTCAAGTACTCCTTGTGGAAGTAATGTGGTTTTTAAGCAACGTCTAAATAGAAGTTCCATAGACTAGAAGCAATCAACATTGACGGATCATCAAATTTAGGCACACAATTCCTATAAATTGTTGATATAGCATTCATTATATCTTTTAACACCAGCAAAAGCATTTTCACAGAATATTCTTTCTTGTTATAGCTGTCGATTATACTCTTTTTGCTCCTCGGTTAATTATCCTTTAATGGGCAATAATTTCCAGTTAGTCAAAACGAGCGTGAACCGAGATACTTGTAAAATGGTGCAAGATAGGCTAAAACCTTTACAGTAATTTAATTTTACAGTAGATTGCCCCTAGTGACAGCTTCGCTAGTTTTCCCCTAACTAAAGGCAGATCGATCGTCCAGCACCACTTCGACATCGTTTTTGTCTCTTTCTTCCTCATCTAGTGCTATGTGACAATCCATAATTTTTTTTATGGTACGATACCCTCTTAAAATGCTATTTTTGCCTTATTTCCGATTCAATCCATAATAATTTCACTGCATTTTACCCTCTAACAACTAAAATTTAATTACATATTTAAATTGCTAAACAATGGCTTGTTTAAACGGGTTTTTGTCAGTGTAGCCGTTCTGGATAGATTTGGGGTGAAAAAATCGGGGTAAAAGGGGCGGAGACTAAGTAGAAAATCCTCGTTCTGTCCTCAAGACAAAAATTCAAAAAAGTGGTAAAACAAGCCATTTAAGGATTAAAAGAGGATAAAGTAAGGATTAAACAAAGATACTATTGCATAGTACAAGTATAGTATAAAATCTAAATAAAAAATAAAATGGTTACGAAGAAAAAAGAAAACGTAAAATAAGTGTTCAATTTTGACCGTTCCTCTCAAGGATAGTGGGCTAATTAACAATTGAGCATAGAAAAGACTCTTGTGATGAATCTAGCGGTATTGTGTTATTTATGTCGGCCGTGTGTAGTGGTGAAGTATTCTGCTCCACTGGTTTAAGGTTAAAAGGTCAGCATCATTAACGCTCGTGTCCTATCATGATAGGTGATGACCAAAAAATAAAATACGTGATGCTCCTCCCCCACAAGGGCGTTTTGTTTCGTGTTAAAGTGCGCTCGTTATCTTCCCCTTCTCCTTCTGTTAGTTCCTGAGTTAGTAGTGGTAGTTCCCGAGGGCGATTGTGGTGAGGGTATCTGCTCCACTAATTTCTTTTGAATCTCCTGCTGTTTTTTGACAGTTTCGAGTTGTTTAACCCTCTCTTTCTCCTGCACCTCAAGGGTGTTTTTTACTCGTTTTGTCTTCTCCTCAAAATCATCATAAGTATCCCTTGTAAACCTAAAGTTATTGAGTATCCATGGTTTATTGGGTGCAGGTTTAATCCACTTAATCATCTCATCAGAATTATCAACCTTACTCACCACCAAACTTTTCTTACTCCTTTTAATGGCATAATAATCACCCCTATAACTCTCAGTATCTTGATTTTTCAGTAGTTGTTCCATGGTATTCCTATACTGCTCTAACCTTTTAATAAACTCATCATCAAACTCAAAGTTGGGGGTAGTGGTTTGATAGTCCTCTAATCCCTTTATATCCAATACCTTATTCATCCCCTGTAGAGTATATTTTGCTCCTAAAGTATTACCCTTATAGTGACTATTTTTGTAACCATAAACAATACCGCTCTTCTTCTTGTAAACCTTTACCCCCTCTTGGTTTAGGGCTAAATCTAACTCTTTAAAATCCTTACATTGCTCCTTACCCCTATCTAAAATATCTCTCAACTCCTGTAATACTTCCGTGCCTTCAGGACTTGATAATCCGTGGTAGTTTTCCAATATCCTCAATACCCTTTCTGACTTACGGTAATCCCAATAACTAGATACACAGCTTCCGTCATATCTTACCCTACCCGCCACAATATGGATATGTTGATGTTCCGTATCGTTATGTTTCACCACCACATAAGGTACAGCAAGGGATTCTTTGGCAAACATTCGCCCTTCACCCTTCCTTTTCTCCTTCTCCAACTTATCTAAATCAGGCTCTTCTTCCCCAAAGCCCATCCCATGTAAATAATCATAGGCGATCGCTTTCAACCTCTTATTATCCAACTCACTTTCATTCGGGTTAAATGAGATTGTGGCGTGATATACAGGCTTTCTCATCCTTCCATTTAACTGACAACATAATTCAAATTTGTTACTAAGGGCGATCGCTGTTTTACCTGACAGGTTACTTTCTATGATTTCTTTTTCTTCCCTATCAAGTAAGTACGATATACATCGGTAGAAGTCACTTCCTTTTATTTGTTTTGCTACGGGCATAGTTCAATTTCTTCCTCTACTTCTTCTAACACTTTGGAAAAATCTTTAAACTTCTTTTGTTGCTCCAATGGTATATATTCCATCAATTCTTCAATCTGATTCCTCACCTCTCCTAACTTTAAGATTGCTTTTACTTTTACTTGGCTTGGTGTCTTGGGAATCTTTCTATACAGTACTGACTTAAATAAATCTGATAGGGTTATCCCTCTTTCTTCACTAAGGGCATTTGCTTTTTCCTTTTCATCTTCATTAAGGTAAACTGAACAAATAATTTTTCTAGGCAAGTTTTTTTCCCTCAAAACGTCATTTTTTGGCTAAATCCACAACAAATAACCCTATTTTATTGCTCACCAATGAAAATTGGATTAGAAATTTAACAATTCGCAAAAATGGCTTGTTTAAACCAGTCCTCGTGGTTACAGCCGTTCTGGGGAGAAACGGGGTAGATATTTCATCAAAATAAGCTAATATAATGCCAAATAGATCTACCTAGGATCTATAGCAAAAAAACAGTATTTTTGAGAAGAAACTCTGAAATGCTAATAAACTCGTTAAACAGGGGTCATTTTTGACAAAAATCAGACCTTATATGGGTACAGATAACTATAGTACAAAGATAGTAAAAAATGTAAAGAAAAAGAAAATGGTGAGAAAGAAAAAAGAAATGCTGTTATTAGTGTTGGACTTTGGAGGAAGTGCCACAAAAATAATAGGTGGATTGAATGGTGCTGAACGAGAATAAAGTTTTAATAGATAGCAATGGTCGTTATTCAGTGGTGGGTTGTCTTGCTAAAAACTATTTAATAACTCTCCCATTAAAGTTAAATGATTCTTCCTTAGTGATGAAGTAGTCAACTCTGCAATACTTGCTTCATACAGTGAGCTTCTCAATTATTCTTGTTAGTTTCAGTTTGCTTTTAGTTAGGTTTTCATTGCTCCTTCTTGATATGAACCCTATCTTTTCATCCATGGATTGAGCTTCTTCGTAAATAGTCTCGTTGACTAGATTAATTTGGCGATAACAATAACGTTTGATAGCCTTGTGATAATTTCTCCCCAAACCCAAGTTGTTTTATTCATCACTTTATCAACCATAGGAGACTGAGTTAGGAAGATGATTGTATGATGCCGGAGCGATCGTTTTCTTAATCCTTAGTCTGTATTATGACTTCTGAGTATTTGCTTGTTACTAAGTTTGTTGGTTAGAACTCGGTTGATGCAAGAGACGTGTAGGCGATTTGCTCTTTTAGCCACTCTACAGGCTGTTCCTTAATTGTTATTATTCAACCTTTGTCCTGCCACCATTGGTGGCGTTAAAAGACAAAGCAACGGAACGGCTCTTCCCTCACAGAAGCGTTATGGGTTGGGTGTTTTCTCAAAAACGTACTGCGTGTTATCTTAAATTTATGTTTAAAATAGGCTCTACGTTATATATATCAATGGTTTTGGGCGTTAGTTACTATTAATGAATGAGAATTAATCAATCTCCAGACGACTTACTATATATACCTTTGAACCGTGTTTTAACATAAAAACTACATAACCCTTAGTACGGATTTAATCAAGACGTTTGAGGATAATGGAGACAGGAACTTTTCGGGCGTTCAATTAAAATCTTTCATCTGTTTCATTTCTGGCATAGTTCTTTTGATGAGATCATATAGATAGCCTTACAAAGAGCAAAATAGTTTAATTCTCTTTTTCTACTTGTGGTTCGCTATGAGTCTGGGAGTGTTGTGTTGGTTTCGTTGCTTTCTGTGAGGCTTTTTTCTTGACAAGCTGAGGTTTCGGTATTGGTTTTTTCCTAGGACAAGCATAGGGGATTACCTTTTGTATTTTGAGAGTATCTCCTTCCCTGCGACACAGTAGTTTATAAACATAACCAATCCAGAGCTTCTTTTCTTGAATCCAATCTTGGGTATTGCTAAAACTAAACTTAAACTCTGTAATAAATCCTGTTTGTCTAGCTTCTTTTCTAACCGTTCGGGCTGTAATAGAACGTTGGACAGTTAAGGTTTTCTCTAGTGTCCAAAGTCCAATAAATTCCCACCTTTCCCATCCTTGCTCATTAGTGGGCATATTGCCGTCCCATCCCACAATCTGAAAGCTGACTAATTTAGTATCCTGCATTTTGGGATAACCCCGAAACCAATGTACCCCTAAAATATTAGGTTGCTTAAGAGCTAATGACTCAAGATAAGGATTACTAAAAGTAGCTTCAAGGGCTAAACCATCAGGTAATATCAACTGGTAGCTACTCTCATCATCAATGGGCGGTACTAAGATACCTTGTACCTCGGAGATGGCTTGATGACATCCATTACCTGCAAGGATTTTATACCTTTTATCGAGGGGTTTTTTCTTATTCTTACTCTTCTTCTTAGAAGTTTTAGCATCGTTCTGATTAGAGGATTGGGGTTGTTCGGTGACTGGCTGAGTAAATAGATCCTCTTGCGTACTGGTAGTTTTCAGTTTTTCAGTAGTGTTGAAAGAGGTTATAGAACAAGCAATACTGCGCTTATTCTTCTTCCCAGAAGTTTTAACATCTTCCTGACTAGAGGATTGGGGGGAGTCGGTAACTGGTTGGGTTAATAAATCTTGTTGTTTATTCGTAGTTTCAATGGGGGAGACAGAGATTTGAGAACAACAAATCTGACAAGGTTTAGCTCCTGTGGAGATCGCCTCTGAATAAGAACTCATTTTCTGCCACCCGTCAGTATCTGCCTTGAAGTAACGGCATTGGTTAGAGTGAATTTTATTGGTAGGTGAGATGTAATATATAAGCGTTTCTTCTTCTTCTCTCATTAGTTAATGGCACGGGCTGTAATTGATAGAGTCTATATTTTCTCACACATTTGAGGTAAGCATAGGTAAGGGCTATAAGCTATTACCAAATAGGGAAAAAACTAGCTAAACTATCGCCAATCTAGGCTAAAGTCTTTACCCTAAAAATCTAAATCTAGGGATAACTGACCGATGCTGATATTTCCACGTTTGCCAGTATGGTAACTCAAATGACAAGCAGTACAAAGGCAAATTAGATTCTCCTCCCTGTTATCCTCTGGTTGATAATTAGAATGATGAACCACCAATGTCAATTTCGCACGATCTGATTTACTAAGATGAGCAGTTTTATCCCCCGGCTTAAGGCACTGCACACCGCATTTTTGACACTGCCACTTGACTTTCTCCTTTTGTTTGAAAGCAATCTCATTCCAGTTATCGGGATAACGACTCTTGCTCATAGTAATTACATATTTTCACCAATGCGAAATGTTGCATTTTCACCTTGTTGACTTTTTACCCATTCTTCAAGGAGAAAATTCACCAAGTCAGATTTATCTAAATCAATACCCTCTCGCTTAAGTTTTAGCAGTTGGTCTGCTACATCTAAATCAATTTCCTTCCTTATATAATAAGTACGACCAATCCAATCAGGATTACTACGCTTACCTGTAGATGGTCTGCCTTTTTTCTTTGGTACGACTGACTGGGATTCTTTCGTTTTAATAGACTCCATTGATAAAGATTCTTCTTGCTCTATATTTTTACCGTCCCCCTCTTGAACCTTGATAAGATTTTCAGATTTAGTTTTATCGGTCTTCGCTTTTAAGTTTTTAGTTAAATTAGCATAGGGATTAGTCTTACTCATGAATAAATCTCCTTACCGATTTTTTGATAGTCTTTCCATGCAATTTTCCCCCGACGATCTCCCGATTCATATACAGGAACACCCATCAGAGACGCTTTTTCATAGGCAATATAACGGCGGATTTCCCCTTCAAATAGTTTCAAATCAGCATCCATTAATGCCTGTCTTGCCATTAGTCCAGTTTTTACTGGGGGTGGATGAATCATCGTCAGTAAAATTCGATAATCTCCCCCTAAATCGTGAAGTAAATCAACGGTTTGCAAAAGAGCATCTATGGCAAGAGCTTCCGCCGAAGTTGGTAATATTAATAAGTCGCAACCATCTACTAAAGCCTTCATCTCCTCAGCATCAGGGCGCGCGGCAGTATCAATAATAATATGCTCATATTCCTGAGAATATTTAGCCGCAGCCATCAAATTAACTATTTTGAACGGTAACTCCCCTCGCCTTTCCCATGCCGTAGCTGATTGATTTGGATCTCCATCCACCAACAAGGTTTTACCAAACTGGGAAAAGTAACAAGCAAGATGCACTGCCGTCGTTGTTTTCCCTACCCCACCTTTAAATCCCGTTATGGTAATAAACATTAGCGTTTGTTTGTTATTAGCTTTTTACTAATTTACCTTGATTGTAACTTAAAAATATGAAAAGTTAACATTTCAAAGTGTTATATTGTTGTATTTTTAGATATTTGTATTTTTGAATTGGCGATAATTTAGAGAGATCGCACAAATGATTATGATAAGTATAGAAAGAAAATAGGATAAGCTATCTGGGTCGTCTCTCCGGCTTCCCAAATAAAGGAGTTGCCACGCTTATAACAGCTCAGGGCAAACGCATACTAAAGATTTATGAGAAAGTGGTATGGTAAATATCATTGAGGAAATTAATTACCGTGAATTCTCAGACTGGTCAGAAATCATACTTGTGGAAACATTTTGAAAATATTGAA
>NZ_JADEWC010000039.1 GCF_015207825.1 Cyanobacterium stanieri LEGE 03274 | reverse complement strand
CCCTAGAACAAAAATATCCTTTTTTATGGCGTTTTTGGCAAAATCTTCCCCCTCAGGGTAGCTTTGCTATTTTTTACCATAGTTGGTATATTCACGTATTAGAAGACAGACTTTTTGAGCGACTCCCCGAAAATCAAACTCCTCTAGTAATGAGAGATATTAACGCCTTTGAGCGTCAGTTAATTGACGATGGCGCTATCATGGCCAAATTTTGGCTACATCTAAGCAAAAAAGAATTAAAAAATCGTCTCAAGGATTATCAAGAAGACGAATTAGAATCATGGAGAGTGCGCCCCGAAGATTGGCAACAACAAAAAAACTATAAGCAATATTCCGCCCTAGCCGAAGAAATGATCATTTATACTAGCACGGGATTTGCCCCATGGACTCTAGTAGAAGCAGACTGTCAACGGTGGGCAAGGGTAAAAGTATTAACCCAATTAGTATCCACCATTCGAGGGGCGCTCGAGCAACGTAAAATTTTATCTGAAACTCCCTCCTTACCCCCCCAAACAGAATTACTACCCACCGAGCCAGATTATTTAGATAGGGTAGATTTAACGGTACATTTACCCAAAGATGAATACAAAACAAGGTTAAAATCAGCCCAAGTGGAATTGAGAAAATTACAAAGACAGATTTTCGAGAAAAAATTAGGGGTAGTGCTTTTATTTGAAGGTTGGGATGCCGCAGGAAAAGGAGGCGCTATTAAAAGAGTTACTGATATTTTAGATCCCCGTAACTATAAAGTCCATGCCTTTGCCGCCCCCACGGAAGAAGAAAACAAACATCACTATCTCTGGCGGTTTTGGCGTAAGTTACCCCAATTAGGTAATATCGGTATTTTCGATCGCACTTGGTACGGTAGAGTATTAGTAGAAAGAATCGAAAATTTTGCCACGGAAGTGGAATGGCGCCGGGCATATCGAGAGATTAATGAGTTTGAAGCCCAATTAGCGACAGATAATTATTTAATCATTAAATTTTGGATTCACATTAGCCAAGAAGAGCAATTAAACCGTTTTGAAGCCAGGAAAAATGATCCTTTCAAAAATTATAAATTAACTGATGAGGATTGGCGCAACCGTGAGCAATGGAATTTATATGATGTGGCAGTGAATCAGGCGATCGCCCGTACTAGCACCCCCCTTGCCCCATGGAAAATAGTACCAGGAGACGATAAATATTATGCCAGAGTTTATGTTCTCGAAACCATTGTTAACGCCATTAAGAAAAAACTAAACCATGGGTAAAATTTTATCTTGAACTTAAGTTATCTTAGTTTAATTTGTTGAAGGAATTATGATTAGCCGTCTAATCCATTCCATGGTGAAGCTGTGAAGATACTATATTCCTATTAAATTAGGCTCAAAACAATTTTTAATCAATCATTCATTATCTATTACCCTCAACCAATCAAATAAAATTTGGTGGAATAAATCAGGTTTTTCATCATGGAGACAATGGCCCAATCCATCCAATAAATGTAGAGTAATCAAAGGATTAACCCTAGCAAGTTGAGGGGCAATGGTAGGAGGTATGAAGCGATCGCCCTTACCCCAAAGCAGTAACATAGGAATAGTAACCTGCCCTAACAAATCCCTAGCCGACAAAGAAAAATCAGACTGGTTAACCGACTTACTTAAGGCAATTAAAGTACGTGCCGCACCCTTATCTTGGGGAGGGGTGGCAATAATATTCACCAACTCATCATCCAGCCAAGTTTTATCCACATAGGCAACCCCTAACCATTTACGAATTACCATCGGGCGACGGGCAATTAAAAATATAAGCCGAATTAGTAAGGGAGAAGCTACAATACTTTCTAAGGTTTTAACCACAGGTAAAAGCAATTTTGGTAACATCTTTTGTCTTGCGGATAAATCAGGTAAACTCAACATCACCAACTTATCTACCATGGTAGGATATTGCACCGTAGCATAAAGGCCAATTAATGAACCAATGGAATTACCAATTATAATTACAGGTACATTGATAAAAGTGCGCCAAAAATCATACACCAACTGTGCCCATAAAGTCACATCATAGTTAGTATAGGCTTTGCGAGACGCTCCAAAACCAAGTAAATCAAGGGCATAAACTCTATAATGTTGTTTTAAAATGGGGATATTATGTCGCCAATGCCCAATGGAAGCACCAAAACCATGTAACAAAATAATGGGAGGATAGTTATTTTTATCTTCAGAGTTAGTGTAACTATAGCGAATTTTCCACCCTCGCCAATGCCAATCCCTTTGATTTCCTGTTTTTTCTTTCCAATTCATAATTAATAGTAGGAAAAGGCTAGTAATAATTCTGCCTTTTGTTATGGTTGTGATAACTTATTTTTTAAACTGTTTTTCCACGGCTTTTAATAGTAATTCCCTAGGTAAAAAACGGGGTAAATTAACAATAATTTGATTGACAAAACCCCCTGTTACATTATTTGATTTTTTCTGACTAAGGGCATCAAGGGCATCTTTAACAACATCTTCAGCTTTAGCTAATGATATATCACCATTATTCTGATTGAGTTCAAATTCAGCAACTTCCCCAAAATTTGACTCCGTAGGGCCAGGGCATAGGGCTAATATATTAATCCCAAAATCTTTATTTTCTGCCCACAATGCCTCGGAAAATGACAAGACAAAGGCTTTAGATGCTGCATATACAGATAAATAGGGTAATGGTTGATAACCTGCGATAGAACCTACATTGATAATATCTCCTCCTTTTCTTTTTTTCATGTCCTGTAAAAAAAGATGGGTTAGGGCAACTAAGGCGCTAATATTCAATTGAATCATTTTTAATTGTTTATCTAAAGGGCGATCGCAAAATAAGCCATAATCCCCAAAACCAGCGTTATTTATTAATAAGTCAATGGTAATATTTTCTTGTTTTAATTGTTCATAAATATCTTGACAAGCATTGGGCAAAGTTAAATCTTGAGTAATAACTTTTACGCTTATTTGATGTTTATTTTCTAAGTCTTTTTTGATGTTATTTAATGCTTCCGTGGTTCTTGCAATGATAATTAAATTATAATTTCTCTGTGCTAATTCTTCGGCAAATGCTTTACCGATTCCCGATGATGCCCCAGTGATTAAGGCTGTTTTATTATTCATGATGATGAAATAACTCAATTAAAATAACTAAATAATGGACAATTAATAATCAAACTATTATCTCCCTCACTCCCCATCTCCCTCACTCCCCATCTTTAAATGATAACTGACAATCGATCGCAATTTGCTCCTTCAATTCATCTAGGGAATTAAATTTTTTTTCTGGACGTAAAAAACTAATCAATTCCACATCTAAAACCTTATTATATAAATCTCCTTCCCAATTCAAAATATGAACTTCCACGGTGGTTTTTTTGCCATCAACGGTAGGGCGATCGCCTATATTCATAACTCCTAATAATTGGTTATGATAAATATTATTTTGGTTTATTATGACTTTATAAACCCCTTTTTTGGGCAAAAACTTCTGTGCATCTATATCTAAATTTGCAGTGGGAAAACCAATTTTTCTTCCTAATTGTTGTCCTTTTACTACTTTTCCTGTTAGATTATATTTTCGCCCTAACATTGCTTGTGCCAAAGACAAATTACCTTCCCCTAAAGCCTTTCTAATATCTGAACTACTAATCTTAGTAAAATTTCCACTAATATCTAGTTTTTCCTCTGCGGTAATATTAACAAAAATATTATTATCTGCTGTTAATTCTTGTAACTTTTGAGCATTTCCTTGACGTTGATAACCAAAGCGAAAATCTGAACCAATACTGATATATTTTGCTTGTATTTTTTTTACT
Source organism: Cyanobacterium stanieri LEGE 03274 (assembly GCF_015207825.1). Classification (NCBI taxonomy): domain Bacteria; kingdom Bacillati; phylum Cyanobacteriota; class Cyanophyceae; order Chroococcales; family Geminocystaceae; genus Cyanobacterium; species Cyanobacterium stanieri. The sequence goes on along the minus strand of NZ_JADEWC010000039.1, from coordinate 18,291 downwards.
AATATATCTTTAACAAATGCCCTCGCTGAAAGGGTAGCTAATTCTCGATCAAAAGGTAATAATATTAATTGTTTAACCCCCATTTGCTCCAACAATTTTGCCTTTTCAGGAATAGGGGTTAAAAGTTGCTTTTTTTTCCCTGTAAAATACTCTTGGGGATGGGGAGTAAAAGTAACTAAAGTAGGATATATATCAGGGTTACGGAGTTCAAAAATTGATTTTATCACCCTTTGATGTCCTCGGTGAAGTCCGTCAAAGTTACCAAGGGCGATCGCATTTGGTGTGATAATATCGTCTAAGGAAGAAGTTACAAGAATTGTCACGGAACAATTGATAATGAATAATTGATAATGAATAATTGATAATGAATAATTGACAGACTGTTATTAACCAGAAAATCCTAATGTCTCTTCATTTTCCACCGTTAATGGTATATGGTCAATGGTTAATTTGTCACCGATACCCCATCAATCACCATAGAAGGAGTATAACAAGAACCGCTCCAAATATTATCATTACCTAAATCCTTCACCCGTTGCAAAAGTTGGTAAATATTACCTGAAATCATGGTATCTTTTACCCTACCGATTACCTCCCCCTTTTCCACCAAGTAACCTAAATCTACATTTAGGGAAAAGTCTCCTGAAATATCGGCATCATTACCCAAAAATTGATCTACCATCAAACCATACTCGATATTTTCTATCAATTTAGCAAAGGAAGTATTACCCCCATCCACCACAAAATTAACTAAACTAGGGCTAGGATAACTACCTAAACTGGGACGAAAACCATTACCCCTATTACTAATACCCAATTTGTTGGCATTTTTTTGATCACAATAAAAATTACTAATTTTTCCCCCATCAATTAACTTATAATGTTGAGTCAGCGCACCTTCATCGTCAAAAGGACAATCATAGGGTTTCAAGTGAGGATTTTGGGAAATAGTGAGACAGGATGCCATAACTTTTTTGCCATGGGAATCATGCCAAGGGGAAGACTTATCCACAATACGCTTACCATTCAAAGCATCGCTGACGGTTTCCCAAAGGCTAACCACGGCATTGGGGGTAAACAAAACGGGTAAGGGGTGAGGTTTTACAGTGCCTTGATTTTCTGCCCATGTGAGCCGTTGTTGGATATTTTTGATTATTTTGTCCAAATTTAGAGTTGCATTGTCATAAATGCCATCATAGATACCTAAGAAGTCATCTTCTCTTACCCATTCCACCCCCACCGAAGCACTAAAGGTGGTATCGCTATGGTGACAGTACAAACCACGGGAATTTATCAGGGTACTGGTTTCGGTTTCCCATTCCAAATCTAGGTTACAAATAATATCAGGATGGGTTTCCCGTAAAAGGGCGATCGCCCCTTGTCCTTTTTCGATTAAACTATTTATATCGACATTAATTTTTTTCTCAGGAAAAACTAACCGATTCTCACCATTCAACAAAGGAGTTTCAGCCTCATTCAAAGCGGAAATGGCCAAAGCCTTATCAATTAAAGCATCCCCATCAAAATCCCCATAAGCAACCGCCAACCCCGGACAACCATTGCGCCACAAACGAAGGGCCACCCCTCCCCCCTGAGAACTTTCGATCTGTTTTAACCTATTTGCTTCAAAAGATATGGGCTTAGAGTGCGATCGCACCTCATAAACTTCCACATCATCAACACCACGCCTTCTAGCTAAATCTAATAAATTCTCTACTTCCACCTTTTTCCTTGCCTTGATTAACCCTTAACATTATCCATCATTAACCATCCCTAACCAAACTATTGAAATTAATTAACAAATATATTAAAACAACTCCCTTTAGTTCAATTTATTGAACGAACTACCATTAGCCGTGTAATTCATTACACGGTGAGGATGCGAAGATACTTTCTTTTACAAAAAAATAAATAACCAATCAAAAGTTAAAAACAAGAAATTAGTGTAAAATAATATGTTTGGGTCTAAACTCGTAAAAACAAACAAAATCAACTAGAATTATGTCTCGATATACAGGACCTCGCTTGAGGGTAACACGTCGCCTTGGAGACTTACCAGGGTTAACTCGTAAAAACGCACGTCGTCAATATCCCCCCGGACAACACGGACAAAGTCGCCGTAAACGCTCAGAATACGCCATCCGTTTAGAAGAAAAACAAAAACTTCGTTATAACTACGGCGTCAGCGAAAAACAATTAGTTCGTTATGTTAAAAAAGCCCGTCGTGTAGGTGGTTCTACAGGACAAGTATTATTACAATTATTAGAAATGCGCCTGGATAACACCGTATTCCGTCTCGGTATGGCGCCCACCATTCCCGGTGCCCGTCAATTAGTAAACCACGGACACATCACCGTTAACGGTGGAGTAGTGGATATTTCTAGCTACCAATGTCGCCCTGGAGATGTCATCGCCGTTAGAGACCGTGATAAATCCCGTAAAATAGTAGAAACTAACCTTTCTAACCCAGGCCTTGCTAACCTTCCTAGTCACCTAGAATTCGATAAAAACACCTACGTTGGTAAAGTAAACGGTGTCATCGAACGTGAATGGGTAGCACTAAACATTAACGAACTACTCGTAATTGAGTACTACTCTCGTAAAGCATAAAACATATTTGGAGTGGTGTTGTATCATTCATCAACCTTGTCGGCATACCGTCATCAACGGCACCACTTGCTATGTTAAAATTATTAATAACATTGAAAACACTTAGTAAATAAAAGGAGGACATTGCATGACCCAAGTGGTTGTGGGACAAAACGAAAATATCGAATCCGCATTACGCCGTTTTAAAAGACAAGTTTCCAAAGCAGGAATCTTTGCAGACATCAAACGTCTTCGTCATTTTGAAACCCCCATCGAAAAGAAAAAACGTAAAGCAGTTGCTCGTCGTAAAAAACGTTTCCGTTAAATAGAACGCCAGACATCAGACGAGAAATAAGAAATTGTATATATAATTTAGGTAGGTTAAAAGGGGGTGAATATCTAAAATCAACCTAACCTAAATCCTTCTGTAGAATATATCCTTACAAGCTAAAACAAATATTCTCACAATCAAATATTGACTTTAGTTATTAATTGCCATGACCAAAATAAAAAAATCACAGTCATGGTAATCTATTCTCAGAAAACTAAGCTCAAGGTTAAGAAAAAGATATATTTTTCTCAGCCTAGTAGCAATAAGGCTTAAAGCTATGTTAAATTTTATAAAGAGTTGTTAATAAAAATAGCTCTAATTATCCATAATATCATTACATTATTGACGGCTTATTAATGTTTACAAAACAAGTAACCGATTCTTCAGTTTATAAATGGTTTAACGATCGCCTCGAAGTAGAAGCGATTTCCGATGATATTAGCAGTAAATATGTTCCTCCCCATGTCAATATCTTCTATTGCTTAGGTGGAATTACCCTTACTTGCTTCTTAATTCAATTTGCCACCGGGTTTGCCATGACTTTCTACTACAAACCCACCGTTACCGAGGCATTCAACTCCGTTCAATTCATCATGAATGAAGTTAACTTTGGTTGGTTAATTCGTTCCATCCATCGCTGGTCCGCTAGTATGATGGTATTAATGTTAATCCTCCACGTATTCCGTGTTTACCTAACCGGTGGTTTCAAAAGACCCCGTGAATTAACATGGATTGTGGGTGTAACCATGGCTGTAATCACCGTTTCCTTCGGTGTAACTGGCTACTCCTTACCTTGGGACCAAGTAGGTTACTGGGCGGTTAAAATCGTATCTGGTGTACCTGCAGCTATTCCCGTAGTAGGAGATCAAATGGTAGAACTCCTTAGAGGTGGAGCGAGTGTAGGTCAAGCAACCTTAACCCGTTTCTACACCATTCATACTTTCGTATTACCTTGGTTAATGGCAGTGTTTATGTTACTACACTTCCTCTTAATCCGTAAACAAGGTATCTCTGGTCCTTTGTAAATCATGAAGAATTGAAAATGACGGTTAGCTAATAGTTAATCGTCTTTTTAGTTTCAGTCAGTATTTGCAATACTCTCGCATATAATCGAGATACAATGGGTATTATCCCTTGTTAATTCCTATTATTACCCACCATCGAGGAGACAAAATTAAATCATGTCTAACCCCAATTCTCAATTAATTAAAAAACCAGATCTCAACGATCCCAAATTGAGAGCCAAATTAGCTCAAAACATGGGTCATAACTACTATGGTGAGATCGCATGGCCCAACGACATTCTTTATATGTTCCCTATCTGTATTTTAGGAGCATTGGGTTTAATCGTTGGTTTATCTATCTTAGATCCTGCCATGATTGGCGAACCAGCCGATCCCTTCGCAACTCCTTTGGAAATTTTACCCGAGTGGTACTTATACCCTGTATTCCAAATCTTGCGTGTATTACCTAACAAACTTTTAGGGATTGCTTGTCAAGCAGCCATTCCCCTAGGTTTGATGTTAGTACCTTTCATCGAAAGTGTTAACAAGTTCCAAAACCCTTTCCGTCGCCCCATTGCGATGACTGTATTCTTATTTGGTACTCTAGTTACCCTTTGGCTAGGTGCAGGATCTTTATTCCCCATTGATGAGTCTTTAACCTTAGGCTTATTCTAATTCATGGCCTTTGGTCATAGCTTTGAATTAAGTTTCAAAATTTTATAAAAAACATATAGTATCTCCGATCGCCCTTAGACTTTAAATAAAATAGGTTTATGGATGGTCGGAGATATTTATTTATGCCTTAAAACACTATATAATCAAGTAGTAAAGTAATATTATTAAATATGGTTGAATTTAACTGGGTTACAGGGTTACTCGGAGGCATCCTCATCGGTATCAGTGCCACCATTTTACTTGCCTTTGATGGACGTATAGCAGGGATTAGCGGAATGTTAAACGGTGCGGTGGATTTAAAAGTAAAAGAATATTGGCGCTGGTATTTTTTAGGGGGAATGTTATTGGGAGGACTAATCTATGAATATTTTTTACCCTTTCTTCCCTCTACCCCTATTCCCGATGCTAAACCCTTAATTATGGTTGTGGGCGGTTTATTGGTGGGTTTTGGCACAAGAATGGGTAATGGATGCACTAGCGGCCATGGTGTTTGTGGTTTGGGGCGATTTTCTGCCCGTTCATTGGTGGCAGTAATTACTTTTTTAGTAACTGCCATGGTGACAGTTTTTATTACTAATTTAGTCAGTTAATTTTCCTTTTTATTTTATAAAAAATGAACAATAAATTTAATTTTATAGCCTTAATAAGTGGCTTATTATTCGGTTTAGGACTAGGTATATCTCAGATGGTCGATCGCACCCGAGTCATAGGCTTTTTAGACGTAACAGGGGCATGGGATCCTACCCTCATATTTGTTTTAGGGGGCGCTGTAGGGGTTACAGCCATTACTTTTCGGTTTATTTTGCCTATGAGAAAACCTATTTTTGCTGATAAATTTTATTTCCCTACCCGTAATGACATTGACTTATTCTTAATTGTAGGAGCGGCTATTTTTGGGATTGGTTGGGGAATTTCTGGTTATTGCCCAGGGCCAGCAGTGACTTCTTTAGTGCAACAAAATGTTAATCCTTTTATATTTATCATTGCTTTTTTTGTAGGTTCTTTTAGTTTTAAATATTGGCAAAAAAAATAAATAAAGGCATTACTGATTTTAGATTATGATTTTTCGTTTAGGTGGGTAATAGGGAATAGGCAATGGAGATAATATTTTGAAGTCTCAATTTCTAGTGTCAATCAATGATATTTGATACCGTGATTAAGCAATGGCTCAATAATTCTTCTGAAACTTTATTATTTACCAGAAAAATTATAATGAAAGATAAAAGGATTCATCCGTAATGGTAATGCAATTACAAACAGATCATAAAAGTCTATACGATACTGATTATAATCTCTGGGTGTTGGAAACCGTTAAAAAACTGGAGAAAAAAGATTTGGATTCTCTGGACTGGGAGAATCTCATCGAGGAGGTATTAGACTTGAGTAAGAGGGATAAAAGAAAAATAGAGAGTCTATTAATGAGATTAATAGAACATCTTTTAAAGTTACAATATTGGGATGAGGAAAAAGATAGGAATAAAGGACATTGGCAAGGGGAAATTCGTAATTTTCGAAAGCAAATAAAACGTCTTTTAAAAGATAGCCCTAGTTTAAAACCGTATTTGGAAGAAATATTGGGGGAGTTTTATCAAGATGCCAGAGAAATCGTCAGTGATAGATCGCAATTACCCTTAAATATCTTCCCCGAAACTCCCATGGCAACCCTAGAGAAAATTTTAGACGAAAATTGGTTGCCTTAATTACATAAAAACCTTTAGAAATTATTGAAAATTGCTTATTGGAATCATAATCATTATTTTAGATGACATAGTTTATTTTTCCTAATAAGTCTTCTTATCAAAACAAGGGGCTAAAGATTACCAAATTCCGATAAAATTAAGAGTTGTTAATTAAAACTACGGTATAAAAATTTTTATGGAAGTTGGACAAAAAGTAAAAATCTGTCGCCTAAGAGAAAAGGTATCTGCGGAAATTGTAGAGAAAGTAAAACAGGGACAAGCGGCGACTATTAAATCTTTTAAGATGACTGACGGTAGTGGTGTGGGTGTATTTGTGGAATTTCCTGATTCTACTACGGGTTGGTTTTTTGAAGATGAGGTTGTATTAGTTCAATAATAAAGCAAGTTAAAGGGACGTTCAACGAACGTCCTAACGTTTATTTATTCAATCTATTGATTATTTACTACATAAAAAATGGCTTTTATTTTAACTTTTTTGGGAAAAGGTGGGGTTGGTTCAACGACAATGGCGATCGCCTCTGCCCATTCATATGCACAACAAGGAAAAAAGGTACTATTAGCAGTACAGGATTCTAGTCCTTGTTTTTCCCTGCTTCTAGGGAAAGAAGTGGGTAAAGAAGCAACGGAAATTGCCCCAAACTTAAATGCCATTCGTCTCCACAGTAGTAAATTATTAGAAGATAGTTGGGAACAGGTCAAGGATTTAGAAAAAAAGTACCTGCGATCGCCCATACTAAATAATATTTATGGTTCAGAATTAAGTCTTTTACCGGGCATGGATGAAGCCCTAATTTTAAACTATCTCCGAGAAAAAGATACTCAATATGATGTAATTATTTTTGATAGTAAAAACGCCCTTAGTTGTCTAAGAATGTTCGGCATTCCCGACACCCTCAGTTGGTACTTTCGCCGTATGCGCAACATCTTGGAAAATTCTGACATTGTCAAAGGACTTTCCCCCTTCATTCAACCCGTTAGCAGTGCCGTATTAAACGTTTCTTGGAGCGCTGATAATTTTGCATCCCAACCCACCAACGAAGCCAATGAGCTATTAGAAAACGGCAAAAAAGCCACCCATAACCCCTCTCGGGTAGCCTCCTTTTTAGTAACCAACGATCAACCCAGTGCGATCGCCTCTAGCCTGTACCTTTGGGGAAGTGCGCAACAAATAGGCTTAACCGTAGGAGGAGTATTACTCAATCAAAGCACCAACACCCCCGAAATTACCGCCCAATTTCACCCCCTCACCATCAACCCCATTCCCACAGTATCTCCCCAAGATTGGGATAACATCATCGCCCTCCTGCCCGACTTCCAGGAAAATGCCCAAAAAGCCCCTAAACCCTTAGAAATCGACACCAATACAAGAGAAGTGAAAGTATTTTTACCGGGCTTCGCCAAAAAACAAGTCAAACTTAGTCAATCAGGCCCAGAAATTACCATCGAAGCAGGAGATCAACGCCGTAATATCTTTCTACCCCCTCCCCTGAAAGGACAATCGGTCAAAGGAGCTAAATTTCAAGATAAATACTTAGTTATTTCCCTATAACCTGATAGCATAGCTAAAAACAAATACAATTTGCTACTTCAATAGAAAATAAGCAATAATAATATTCTGAGGAGTAAATTTTGTCGCTCATTTCATACCACCAAAACTTTTTATGAAAATACTCTATCTACTAGCCGGATTAGCCCTTTTCCTCAAAATGCTATTTACCTCCACCACCATTGCCGAAATAGAAGAACTTAGCATCATGGAAACTATCATCCAAGATTCAGGGGTAGCCAACTCCGTATCAGGGGTTATTTTCCGTAACCGTTTATATGACACCATTTTTGAAGTGGTGGTATTTACCATCGCCATTTTAGGGGCTAGTTTCTTACTCTCCAACGAAACCCCCACCCAAGTAGTTTATCAATTTACCGATCAACCCTCCGTGGTATTAGCCCGTTTAGGCGCTACCATTGCCACCCTAGTCGCCATAGAATTGGCCATTAGAGGTCATCTTAGCCCTGGGGGTGGTTTTGCCGCAGGAGTAGCAGGGGGAACGGCGATCGCCCTTGTGGCCATCACTTCTCCATGGGAGTGGTTACAGGAAATTTATAAAAAATGGCAAGTGGCCACCGTGGAAAAAGTATCCGTACTAATTTTTATTGTTTTGGCTTCCATTACCCTCATGGGAGGAGAATTACCCTACGGACAAATCGGCAGTTTAGCCAGTGGAGGAATTATCCCCATTTTAAATATTTTAGTAGCCCTTAAAGTGTGTCTTGGGTCTTGGGCTGTAATTCTTTTGTTTATTCGCTATCGGGGTTTATTGTAAAGTCATTAAGGGGAGGTTTTTTTTGCTGATACCACTGTCGCCATTCCGAGGAAATACGAAGGGCAAGAAGTAATAATAACATAGCAATTAAACCTCCATTTTCCGGAGCGCTAAAAGCAAATAAAGATAATATCATCGCTAATATATCTTCAGAAATGGTAAGAATGATGGGTAACTTTCCCCAACGAAAAAATAAACCCACCAGCACAAATCGTAATACTAAGGCAAATAAGCCCCCCGTAATGGCAATTATCCACAACGGCACATATTCTAAATTTGTCCAATTCGCAGCCCCCACCGCCAAAATAGCCCCCACCACAGGGCTAAGGATTAACTGAATAATTTGAATTACCCTTAAGCCAATCATTCTTTTTGTGCCAAGGATTTCAAAAATAGTTATGGATACTAAAATAGCCAATAATACTTCTGGTTTGACATGGTTTAGAAGGGGAACTTCTGACCAAAGTTTATCGAGATTTACTAAGCCAATGATAAGAAGGGGTAAGCCTACACGAAGCCCCCCCGAGGCGGCGGCGGAGATAACTGCTAACACTTGAATCATAAATTTTGCTCGTAAATCGAAGAAGGATGATACCTAGTTTTTGATTGACAATGGATCGTTAAGAAGCCAGAATAATACATAGACAGGATCTCTAAATTTTCCTATATCTTTTAGTATTTTGATTAATAACCATAAAGTTAATTTAGTTTTAACCATGGGGGATGGGGCGGGTATTGGCCCAGAAGTAATCCTGAAAGCCTTGAGCGATACTTCTATTACTGAAAATGCTCAGATTACAATTATAGGCGATCGCCCTTGGCTAGAACATACTTACCATCAGCTTCACCATGTAACTAACTTAACACATCCCGATCAATTTAATATAATTGATGTATCATATCCCCTAAAAGCCTCTTGGGGCAAGGGAAATGACCACACAGGTAAGGCAAGTTTTTTATACCTTGAAAAAGCAATTCAACTTACCCTAGAAGGAAAATTTGAAGGTATCGTCACCGCCCCCATTGCCAAATATTTATGGCAACAAGCAGGTTATAACTATCCTGGGCAAACGGAAGTTTTAGCTCTTAAATCCCACACCGACAAATTTGGCATGATGTTTGTGGGGCAATCTCCCCGCACAGGCTGGATTTTAAAAACTCTTTTAGCTACTACTCATATTCCCCTAAATCAGGTTTCTAGCGCCCTTAATCCTGAGTTAATGACTCTAAAATTAGAATTATTGTTAGACACCCTCAAAAAAGATTTTAACTTAGATGCTCCCGTAATTGCGATCGCAGGGCTAAATCCCCACAGTGGAGAAGATGGCAAACTAGGCACAGAGGAAAAAGAATGGTTACAAGATTGGTTTAACCAAGCCCAAAAAGAATATGCCCCAGCACAACTCATCGGGCTATTGCCCCCCGATACCATGTGGGTAAAACCTTCTCAAGCATGGTACGATGATCCTAAGATTAATGTAGCAGATGCTTTTTTAGCTCTATATCATGATCAAGGATTGATTCCTGTTAAAGCCATGGCATTTGATCAAGCTATTAATACTACCATCGGTTTACCCTTTATTCGCACATCTCCTGACCATGGTACAGCTTTTGACATCGCAGGAAAAGGTATTGCTAACCCTGAAAGTATGAAATCTGCCATCAAATTAGCTATCGCCCTTTGTAAAAATCGCCGTCGGTAACATTGATGATAGGTTTATCATCATACTTGATTTAAAAATGCTAAAAACAGACTTATTGATGTATCGTTTTGATGGAGAAACGATTATCCCTAAAAAATTACCTCTTAATAAAAATAATCTTTTTTTAGCCTGTGAGCAAATAGATTGTTTTCAAACTTGTGTAGGTAAAACCCAAGCCCATTTAGATAGTAAACTCAAAGAATTAGAAGGAGATAGCCCCGATTATCGTCTCAAAAGGGGGTTAGCCCATTTACTTAAAAATCACTTTAGCACCTTTGAAATAGTTAGTCCTTTAGTACCTGCCAAATTACGGGAAATGGTTTTTTCTCATAGTGCCGAGTCTTTACCCATACCCCATAATAAAGAATTTGTGCTAAGTGCGATCGCCCTTAATCTTAGCAAAAAATTAGAAAAAGAAGTATTACCCCAACAAATCGAACAAGGGTTATACGCCGACTTACAAGAAAACCGTATCCTTACCCAATTTGACTCACCCCAACCCGAAACCCTCATCCACCGCTATAACCTTTCCCAAGTGCAAGGCATATTCTACCGTGCCAGTGAAATCACCATCCACGCCCACCGCAACCAACCTGGGGAATATAAACAACTATTTCGCTACCTAAAACTATTTGAATTAATGGCATATATAGAAGGAGATGCTGACATAGGCTTTACCATCACCATGGATGGCCCCACCAGCCTTTTTAAACCCAGCACCCGCTACGGTTTAGCCCTTGCCAAGATGATACCTGCCCTCTTGCACGTAAGAAAATGGAGTTTAGAAGCCACACTGAGGATGAAAGATAACTACACCAACCGCATTAAAGAAAAACGCTTCCACCTCGATGACAGTTGCGATTTAGTTAGCCATTATGGTGTTAATAGCACCTACGATAGTTTATTAGAAGAATCCTTCGCCAAAAGATGGGCAAAAATTGATACTCCATGGCGCCTTGAAAGGGAAGTGGATTTATTACCCGTGCCCGGGAGTGTGATGATTCCTGATTTTCGGTTAGTGCATCCTGACGGTAGGGATTTTTTATTGGAAATTGTCGGTTATTGGAGTCCTCAATATTTACAAAAAAAGTTTTATCAAGCCCAGAAAGTAGAGCGAGACAATTTAATTTTGGCTATTTCCGAACGGTTAAATCTTGCTAAGGCGGGGGTAAATTTTCAAGAATTACCCAATAAGTTGGTTTGGTTTAAAAATAAGTTGTTCCCAGAAAATGTATTGGCGATTATTGACCGATAATATTTTACACTGTAAATAAATATTTACATAATTTATTCAGAAGATCCACTATTGATCTTTAATTCATGACCAATCACGACGCCATCACATCCAAAGAAAATCAACATTCTCCATTAGAGGATACTAAACCTTGGTTTAATCTTAACGAATATAACCAAGATCATTTTGATCGGGGAAAACCTCAATGGTTTATCTTTTTGTGGTGGATTGTCGAAGGTGTTATTTTTCCCCTTACTCCTCACAATTTGAATGGACTCAGAAGACTGTTATTAAAATATTTTGGGGCTAAAATTGGTAAAAACGTAGTTATCCGCCCCACAGCCCGTTTTTTGTATCCTTGGAAGGTGGAAATCGGTGATTATAGTTGGATAGGCGATCGCACTTACTTTTATAGTTTAGATAAAATTACCATAGGTTCTCATACTGTCATTTCTCAACACAATTATTTATGTACAGGAAGCCACGATTATAATACAGTTAACTTCAATCTAATTACATCCCCTATTACCATCGGTAACGGCGTTTGGGTAGCTAGTCATTGTTTTGTGGCCCCGGGGGTGAAAATTGGTGCAAATACCATTATTGGCGCTCGTAGTACCGTTTTAGACAATATTCCCAGTGCCAAACTAGCTTGGGGTACTCCCTGCAAAGTTAAGGGCGATCGCACTCAACCCCATTAGGGTGATGGGGAGATGACGAGTAGGGGGGTGATCATAAAGTTGATTAATCAGCTCCAATGTTATAAGGTATCCTCATCATTATCTAAATCTAAAATATCAATACTACCCCTCAAGAGGCGATTTTCATAACGACGATTACGCCTTTTCGCCTTAGCTTTGTTTGCGCGTTTTCCTTCCCGTTTATCCATGACAAGATCATCAAGGTTTTGAGCTTCTTCCCAATCTCTTAATCCATCCTGCGGTGTTCTTTTTCCCATTTTCTATATCCCCAAAAGATAAAATAAAAAATGCTTAACATAACTTAATATAATAAATTTTAACCTGCCCTTAACACTGTCAACAATAGATTTAATCCCATTTTCTCCATTGTTAATTGTGCCAATAAAGCCTAAACTTTCTATAAAGTGATTATTTTAGAGGTCAAAAAGCGTGAATAAAGTTCTTGGTATTATCTTAGGAGGCGGTGCAGGTACTAGACTGTATCCCCTGACTAAATTAAGAGCCAAACCAGCAGTACCTTTGGCGGGAAAATATCGCCTAATTGATATTCCTATCAGTAACTGTATTAACTCGGAAATTTTAAAAATATATGTTTTAACTCAATTCAACTCTGCTTCTTTAAATCGTCATGTAAGTAGAGCTTACAATTTTTCTGGGTTTAGTGATGGTTTTGTGGAAGTATTAGCAGCCCAACAAACCAAGGAAAATCCCGACTGGTTCCAAGGTACAGCCGATGCGGTACGTCAATATATCTGGCTTTTTGATGAATGGGATATTGATGAATATATTATCCTTTCTGGGGATCATCTCTATCGCATGGATTACAGTAAATTTGTGGAACACCACCGCAAAACTAATGCTGATATTACCATTTCGGTAGTTCCCATCGACGAAAAAAGAGCCGAGGCTTTTGGTTTAATGAAAATTGATGATTCTGGCAGAATTACCGATTTTAGCGAAAAGCCCAAGGGTGATGCCCTTAAACAAATGGCAGTGGATACTAGCATTTTAGGTCTAAATCCAGAGGAAGCAAAGGAAAAACCCTATATCGCTTCTATGGGTATCTATGTATTTAAAAAAGAGGTATTACGCAAGTTATTAACGGAAAATCCCGATCAAACTGATTTTGGTAAAGAAGTAATTCCCTTTGCCGCAAAGGATCATAATATTCAAGCCTATCTATTCAAGGGTTATTGGGAAGATATTGGAACTATTGAGGCTTTCTATGATGCCAACCTTTCTTTGACTAATCAGCCTCAGCCTTCTTTCAGTTTTTATGATGAGAAAGCACCTATTTACACTCGCTCTCGTTATCTACCCCCTACCAAGTTGCTTGATTCTCAGGTAACTCAATCTATTATCGGTGAGGGTTGCATCATCAAGGAGTGTCGGATTAACCACTGTGTTTTAGGGGTGAGAACTCGCATTGAAACTAATTGTGTGGTGGAAGATACTTTGATTATGGGTGCTGATTTGTATGAGCCTTATAGTGTTAGACAGGCGAAATTAAAAGATGGTGGTGTGCCTATTGGTATCGGTGCTAATTCCATTGTACGCCGTGCGATCGTTGATAAAAATGCTCGTATTGGTCAAAATGTACAAATCATCAATAAGGATAGGGTTGAGGAAGCCAACCGAGAAGATGAAGGATTTTTAATCCGTAATGGTATTGTGGTTGTTATTAAAAATGCTTCTATTGCTGATAATACTATTATTTAATAACTAAAAGTCGGGATATTTTTGATTGTTTTTTGTTTAATTTTAATAACGTCAGTTCTCTTTTTTTAGGGGAGAAATAAAAACCGAATTTTAATCAAATCAGGCAGGTCAAAAGACCTGCTTTTTTATTATTTTTTCCTAGCAACGATCGCCCTGTGCCTTTTACTAATGGGAATAATTTTGGGTTGTTCAAAGCCTATATTTAGTAACTCTTTTTCAATATCTAAGCTAAAATATTGATCCAAATAAGGCTCGGTACTTTTTAATAAAGTTAGCACATAACGGGGCATTTTTTCATAGGCTTCTGATTGAGGATTCATATCCATAATACCCAGATAACCCCCAATTTTAATTAAACGATGGGCTTCTTTTAAAATGTTTCTAGCAGCAAATTGGGGCAATTCATGGAACATTAAAAAATGGGAAACTAAATCAAAAGATGCGGATGGTAAATAAGTATTTTCTGCCTGATTATGATGCCATTGAATATCATAATTTTTTTGTTGGGCTTGATGTTTTGCCACTGCCAAAAAATAGGGGGATAAGTCCAACCCTGTAACCTTAGCATCGGGGTATTTTTCTTGTAGTGCAAAGGTACTTAAACCCACCCCACAACCCATATCTAAAATATCCTTGGGATTCTCACTAATTTCCCTTTCTAAAACTTTATGATAATTACGGCGTAAAGTGCGATCGCCCTCTAATTTCGGCTCCTTAGAAAAAATGGTAGAATGAACACTATAAGCCGCCGACTCCAACTCCCATGCAGCCTTCCACTCCAGATTACCCTTATCATAAGCATGAAAACACTTTAAATAATATTCAGGATAATCAACCCCCTTATTTTCCACCCCTGTTATATCCTCACTCCAATCTCTATTCTCCAAACTGGCAATATTTTCATGCCAATTAACCCCAATAGTTTCCGCTCGACTAATAATCATCTTTCTCGCCCGACTCTTAGCAAAATTAGCAAGGGGTTGAATATCCAACAAAGTATTAATAAAACGGGTAGTAAGATTATTTTCTGGTTTAATAGTGTTAGTTTCCATCTTGTATAGTCATCCTATATGAGTATTAAAAATTATATTAATATTTTGAATAAACTAAATTAGACTGTAAATATCATTTACAATCACCAATCTTAAACCCTTAGATTACACTAAATTTAAAGTCTCAAGGAATTTTTCCCCGACTTAACTTCTTTTTAAAATTACATATTTACATCTCAATTCATAAGGGTTTTTAAAAAAACTCCCACGGGAATAAACCTTTATTTGGTATAATTTTGGTTTTATGGTCAAAGTTATTTATAATTTCTTAATATTGGTATAAGAAACTTAACAAACAAAAAAATAAATAAGGAGAAAATAGAAAAATGCCCACGATTAAATTCCTCAAAGAAAACAAAGACGTTGTCGCCGCCGATGGTGCAAACTTAAGAGAAAAAGCAAAACAAAATGGAATTGATATTTACCGCTTGAGAGGAAAGTTAATCAACTGCGGTGGTTATGGGCAATGTGGTACTTGTGTTGTTGAAATTGTCGAAGGTATGGAAAATCTATCTCCGAGAACCGAATTTGAGAATAGAAAGTTAAAGAAAAAACCCGATAACTATCGTCTAGCCTGTCAAACTATCGTCAATGGTGAAGTAAGCGTTAACACCAAACCATAATAACAATTGACCATTGTAAATTCAAAGTAATTTTAGTCGTAAAACTCCCCCAATATTGGGGGATTTAGACAAAAGATCAAAAAAAGGGTAAGTCGCAAAACTCACCCCCATTTAGTTAATGATGACTGAAATAAAACCCAGTGATTTAAATAAAAAACCTAGTTAGCCTCTACAGGATAAACACTAACTTTCTTTTGGCTACGGCTTTTATGTTCAAACTTCACAACTCCAGCGATTAAAGCAAAGAGAGTGTCATCATTACCACGTCCAACATTTTCTCCAGGATAAACTTTAGTGCCACGTTGACGAATAATGATATTTCCAGCTTTTACGGTTTCACCACCGAAACATTTAACGCCTAAGCGTTTCGAGTTAGAATCTCTTCCGTTACGAGTACTACCTGTACCTTTCTTATGTGCCATGGTATTATGTTATTCCTATAATAAAATGTACTGTTATTTAAGTGTATGTTATTTTATGCTTCCACTGCTTCAGTGGTGGCTTCGGCTTCTTTCTGAGCAATGACATTGCCCCCTAGACTAATAGAATTAATCATCAAACGGCTTAACTCTTGTCTATGGCCTCTTTTCTTACGGGTTTTCTTCTTAGGTTGCATTTTATAAACAATTACCTTTCTGCCTCGGCTATGTTTTAAAATAGTTCCGTTAATAGAAGCACCATCAACATAGGGTTGTCCGACGTGAATTTCGCCGTCATGGTTAACCAGTAATACTTTATCTACGTTTAAATCTTCGTTTACTTCGAGATCAAATCTATCTAATTCATAAAATCTACCTGGTTCAACTTTAAGTTGTTTCCCGCAGATTTCGATTATTGCGTAAGTCATAATTTTTTCCTAATATATACTGCCGTACAGGTAGCAAAACTGTTTTGTTTGCTTTTTTTCGATGCCTTTACCTGATCCGAACAGGAGTGGAGACACAATCAATAATTCTATCTTTATAATCCACTACTTGTCAATACCTTATCCTTAAAAGTTAACCCTTGGTTCATCGGTAAAAAATTTCTTAACCAAAGACTCGAATGAGAGTGCCTTGGGAGGGTAAATCTCGGGGGCGGATGGTAGTTTGATTACCCTGAATTCTTCTGATGTTAAATTCTTCGGCTCTTGCGAGGGTTAAAAACTCCTCTAGGGAAACTAAATCACAACTATTAGTATCAGCGTTGTTGGTAAGATATTGGGTAGGAAATACTACTTTGGGGCGTAATACTCTGATGGCGTCCATGGCTTCTTGGGGGTTATAGTTTTTAGGGCCTCCGCCGATGGGAATAAGGGCAACATCAGGGCTACCCATCAAGATACGTTGTTCCACATCAATGGGGGAAGCGATGCCGCCTAGGTGTAGAATATTAACTCCCCCTTGATTCCAACGCCAAACAATATTTTCGCCAAATCTTCTGCCCCGTTGGCGATCGTGAAATGTTCTGATGCCCTGAAATTGTATGCCCCCGACTTGATATACTCCTGATTCAACCATTAGTTGGGGGTTGTTAGGTAACCCCCCCGCGGCTCCTTCATCGAGAAGACGACTGCTAATCATGACGGCATCGGCGTTAACGGTGGGAGCGGGATAGTTAGCGGTGCAACCGATAGGCTCGAAGGGGTTGGATAAGACTCGTAGGTTATTGCCTGTAAACAGAAAACAGCTATGGCCTAGCCATCGGAGATTAACTCCTGTTCCTGAGTTTTGGGCGATCGCCCTTTGGGGGGAATATTTAGCACTAAGCAGGGAAGTTAAAAGCCCTACCCCTCCTAAGCGTAGCCAGTCACGACGATTAATCATATTTAGCGATAGA
This sequence comes from Cyanobacterium stanieri LEGE 03274, assembly GCF_015207825.1. Classification (NCBI taxonomy): domain Bacteria; kingdom Bacillati; phylum Cyanobacteriota; class Cyanophyceae; order Chroococcales; family Geminocystaceae; genus Cyanobacterium; species Cyanobacterium stanieri. The sequence continues at coordinate 818 of NZ_JADEWC010000039.1, read as the reverse complement.
TTTGAGGAAATTTCGTAATAATTGTAACCCAGAATCCGTTAAGATGCTTTCGGGGTGAAACTGTACACCTTCAATCCAAGGATATTGCTTGTGTCGGATACCCATGATAATATCGTCCTCTGTCCAAGCGGTAATTTCTAATACTGAAGGAATAGAACTTTTATCGACAATCAAACTATGGTAGCGGGTAGCTTGAAAGGGGGAGGAAATATCTTTAAATACCCCTTGGTTGTTGTGGAGGATGGGGGAGGTTTTACCGTGCATCAGACTAGGGGCAGGAATTATCTTACCGCCGTAGGCTTCGCCGATGGTTTGATGACCTAAACAGACTCCTAAAATGGGGTAATCTTGACCCATTTTCTGTACAAGTTCGAGGCAAATTCCTGCACTTTGAGGGTTGCCAGGGCCTGGGGAAATAACGATCGCATCTGGTTTCAATTCCTGTAGTTGGGTGAGGGTAATTTGATCGTTACGATAAACCACAACATCTTGGGCGATGGTAAATTCGGCGCTTAATTCCCCTAAATATTGAACCAGATTATAAGTAAAACTATCGTAGTTATCAATAACTAGAATCAAACTATGGATCTCCTTATAGCAGTGAAAATATTAAGTTTAACCCATAGGGTAACAAAATAAAACAAGCAACAAACACCGAGGCAATGGCACTAACTAACACTGCACCGGCGGCCAGGGCAAACGCATACTAAAGATTTATGAGAAAGTGGTATGGTAAATATCATTGAGGAAATTAATTACCGTGAATTCTCAGACTGGTCAGAAATCATACTTGTGGAAACATTTTGAAAATATTGAAG
>NZ_JADEWC010000038.1 GCF_015207825.1 Cyanobacterium stanieri LEGE 03274 | reverse complement strand
CTTACCAATTTTGTGAGCCACTCTCTGTTTCTGTTTTCTCATGTCATCTTTACTTCGTTTGGAATTATTTTTTTGTGGTTTTGATTTTCGATTTCTTCCACCACAACCGTTTGATTATTGGTTTGATTGTTAGTACCAGTCATCACCCATGAGGTAATGATAATTAGCACTAAACCACAGATAAACCATATTATATATTTTTGGAGGTAAGGGCGATCGCCCCTAAAATTTTTTTTATGACCCTTAGCATTAGAATTAGTATCTCTTAGGGCGGTAGGAATTTCGTCCATAAACCTAATAACCTTTGATTTTCTTACCTATTGTATCCACAATTGAAGTGATCTTGATTAAGTCTTGATCAAAAAATGTCTAAGCGCCAAGTCTCTATTCGGTACGGGAAAAAGCTAGACAAACCAATAATTATGATGCTATAAATAAGAACATGATTTGGGTCTTAGAGATTATTAAAACTCTAGGTAGGCAGACCAGAGCTTAATGCCCAAACATAAGTAAAAGGAACAACATCCCCAGACAATCCCCAAATAGTGGTAAACATACTGTGAAGGCAAAGGCGTCAAGAAACATCAGCCATATAAGATAATCAAACAATATTGCAACAAAAATCAACTATGAACAAAAAATACAATGTATATGGCATGGGTAACGCCTTAGTAGATATGGAATTTGAAGTTACCCCCGCATTACTGAGCCAACTAAAAATCGATAAAGGTGTAATGACCTTAATGGATGAGGCACAACAAAAGCATATCATAGAACAACTTCCTCCCCCTTGCAAACAAGCCTGTGGAGGTTCAGCGGCTAACACCCTCGTGGCCATCAGTCAGTTAGGGGGCAAAGGATTTTATAGCTGTAAGGTAGCCCATGATGATAGTGGAGCTTTTTATCTCCAAGATTTAATTAACTGTGGTTTAGATACTAATCTTCGTCAAAATAATCGTCCCGAAGGCATTACAGGCAAATGTTTAGTCTTAGTAACCCCCGATGCCGATCGCACCATGAACACATTTTTAGGCATCACAGGAAATTTAAGCACCGCAGAATTAAACCCAGAAGCCATCAAAGATTCCCAATATCTCTACATAGAAGGATACCTAGTATCATCCCCCATCGCCCTAGAAAGTGCCATCGAAGCCAAAAAAATTGCTCAACAAGCAGGGGTTAAAGTATCTTTTTCTTTATCTGATGCCAATATGGTTAATTTCTTCCGTGAAGGGGTAGAAAAAATTATTGGGGATGGAGTAGATTTACTCTTTGCCAACCAAGATGAAGCCCTCAAAATGGCTAATACCGATGATTTAACCATAGCCGTTGACTATTTTAAAACCCTTGCCAAAACCTTTGCCATTACCCTCGGCAAAAAAGGCTCATTAATCTTTGATGGGGAAAAACTGATGGAAATTCCTCCCTATCCCGTCACCGCTGTAGATACCGTGGGCGCAGGGGATATGTATGCAGGATGTCTCCTCTATGGCATTACTAACGGTTTAGACTGGTATTCTTCTGGGAAACTTGCTTCCCTCGCCTCCGCAAAATTAGTCACTAGCTTTGGCCCTAGATTACTCAAGGAGGAGTTACAAGAGATTTTAGAGGATTTACAGCTATAGTTTTTGGTCAAAAACAAAAGATTACCTAATATGGTTAGGTTTCAGGCTTCTGGTTGCAGGTATTAAGCGCATAGAGAGTATGGGTTATGAGGGGTATGGGGAGTAAGGATAATAACTGTGGCGTTGGTGAATTAAGGTATGATTTTTAGTTTAGTTTGGCAATAGGGAATGGTCAATAGTAATAATAGTTTTAATACTATACATTTACTGTCATTTAATAATGTTTCATCCTCAAAATCAGCAATGCCATAACTGTAGTTTAGACTAAATCTGTAAAACAAAATATACCTTAGTTCAATTTATTGAACGATAAACTGTTAGCCTTGTAATTCATTGCAAGGCGAGTGATGATCTATTTTCTAAATCGGATTGGGTATAATTCATTACACGGTGGGGCAACTGAGAAGATACAATCTATTTACAAGGAATTATCCGAACTCCATATAACTAGCCATTAAACAATAGTTGTATTATGAGATAATTTGAGGTGAGGAATAACACAGGTAAGACAATTATTGATTATGACTAAAGAAGTAAATTGTAAGGTTGAGTGTGTCAACGGTTGTATTTTAGGGGATGAATGCCCCAATAAAGAATATGCCAAAGAAGCAAAAAAGTTCTTAGATGATACCTCTTTGGATAAAATGCTAGAAATGGCAGAGGCTGCTCGGCTGAAAAAGTTGACTCAGCCCCCAAAATGGGTTATTCCTGATGAAATTTAATAATATTTTGCCCTATTTTCCCAAATTCAGGAATATAGGGTTTTTGAGGAAGTGGCATATCAGCATCGGAATCCCAAAAAAATTGGTTTAGGTTGCCACCCAGAGTAAGGTTTGCCCATATTCCACGGGTTCACCATTTTCTACGGCTATTTCCATCACTTGGCCAGTGATTTCCGATTCAATTTCGTTCATTAATTTCATGGCTTCGATGATACATACCACACTACCCACACTGATTTTATCTCCTTCTTCCACGAAGGGTGATTCCCCCGGTGCTGATGCTCGATAAAATGTTCCTACCATGGGAGAGGTTATTTCTTTCCAATTATCTCTTTTTTTGTTGTTTTCCTCTGCTGGTTTTTCTATATTCTGAGAAGGTGCGATCGCCTCAGGAGTATTATTCTCCACTGTCGGGGTGACAGCCACAGGGGGGGGGCTAATGGTATAGTTGGGGGTTGCCACCTCAGGTTTACTTTTATTAACCGTTAACTCGAAGTCTCCTTCTTTGATAGTTAATTCGGTAATGTCTGTAGTGGCGATCGCCTCTATAAATTCTTGTAATTGCTTAAAATCTATTGGCACTGTTAAAATTTATGATCTAAAGGGTTTATGTTAACAAAGTCAAGGTTTAATCTTAGCTTAGTTTTCTCTACCTAAATAAGTATCGGTACGGGTATCAATCTTAATTTTCTCACCGATGGAGACAAATAAAGGCACCATAATTTGAGCCCCTGTTTCCACGATGGCAGGTTTTGTACCTCCCGTCGCAGTATCTCCCTTCACACCCGGATCGGTTTCTGTCACTTCCAATACCACAGAAGTAGGTAACTCCACATCTAAAACAGTAGTATTCCAATAAAGGATATTAACTTCCATTTCTTCCTTGAGGTATTTGGAGCGATCGCCAATTTGCTCTTCCGATAATCTCGCCTCCTCAAAGGTTTCCATATCCATAAACACATATTGATCCCCATCCTTATAGGTATGTTGCATGGTACGTTTTTCAAGGTTTGCTTGGGGTACGGTTTCCCCAGCCCTGAACGTTTTTTCCATGGTATTACCCGTCTGAGCATTTTTTAACTTAGTACGCACAAAAGCTGCTCCCTTACCGGGTTTCACATGGAGAAACTCAACAACCTTCCAAACACTGCCATCTAACTCGATGCTAACACCCGTGCGAAAATCATTACTAGAAATCATACAATTTATTAAAAACTAATCAATATCTTGACAATGGCGATAAAAAACACCTAAACTATATTCCCTCAAAATGGAACAATTGACAACGCTACAAACCAATTGATAATAGATAATTGATAGTTGATAATGAAATTTTAATCACCAATAACCAGTAGTCGAATTTCAAAAAAAGACCTAGTAACGCCCTGTTATCCAAGATGGTTAACAAGCATGGGATACGAACTTACAAAGCGGGTGGGGGGAATCGAACCCCCATCATTAGCTTGGAAGGCTAAGGTTTTACCACTAAACTACACCCGCAAGGGCTTTGCTGATTAACTATTATAGCTAAACCTTTTTTCTTTTGCAAGGTAACCTTAAACTTTTCCCACAACTTTTTACTATGATTTGAGTTCGGGATAACATTTTGGGGGTCGGCAGGGAATGGGCAATAGTAATAGTATTTTTAATAATCAATGGTTTTCGTCATCAAAATATATTTCACACCATAATTAACCAACATCACATCTTTAACCTACACTCCAAAACTTGTGCTAATCACAATGCATTATCCCGAATTGAGGTTACTATAATTGAACCAACGCCATAAATTAGTCGTCAAAATATCACAATCTTTTTATTATTCCCCTCACAAACATAAATCACCATCAATCATCCATTCTTAAACAACCGATAACTAACCCCTTTCAATATCCATCGACCGTCCAAATGATTACCCCATGACTGCTCACAACCCTTACCAATTAAAACTTAACATAAAATTTTAACCCAACAACACCGACTGATCATTTTTTTCATTCATCATGACACTAAAATACTTACTTCCCCTAATCTTAATCACATTAACAGCCTGTGACCAAAAACAGGATCAAAACCCCGCTCCATTATCGAGTAATAATACCCCCTCCCTTTCAACCAATACCCTTAACCCAGAACCAATTATCATTGATGTAGAAGAATTACCAGAGCCTTTTGCCACCGAAAGCGCCTCCTCCCCCCCAAGAATCTTACCCATTCCATCACAACGAATTTTTAATCTACCAGAAGGATTCACTGTAAACGTTTACGCCGATGGTTTAAATAATCCCCGCTGGTTGCGTTTGACTCCAGAAGGAGATGTCTTAGTAACAGAAACTAGAGACAACCGCATTACCCGCTTACAAGATACCAATAATGATGGAGTAGCCGACCAAAAATCAATATTTGCCGATGCCGATAATGGTTTAGATATTCCCTTTGGTATGGCATTTACCGAAAATTATTTTTTCCTCGGAAATCATAATGGAGTTAGGCGATATGCTTATACTTCAGGACAAAATCAATTAGAAGGAGAAGGGCAATTAATTGCCACCCTACCAGGGGGAGGCTATAACCAACATTGGACAAGAAATGTGGTCGTTTCCCCCACAGAGGATAAATTATATATATCCATTGGCTCTCGCTCTAATAATGACGTAGAGGAGTTGCCAAGGGCCTCCATTCAAACCATGGATTTTAATGGTGATAATCAACAAACCTTTGCCTTTGGTTTACGTAATCCTGTCGGCTTAGATTTTCATCCTATTACTAATCAGTTATTTACCACCGTTAACGAAAGGGATGGTTTAGGAGATAATTTAGTTCCCGATTACTTTACCAGTGTGCAGGAAGGAGGTTTTTATGGTTGGCCTTATAGCTATTTTACCCCCCAATTATTAGATCCTCGCCATACCAATAGTAACGGAGAAAGTGTTAACCCTGAGTTGGTCAATCGCACGATCATGCCTGAAGTCTTGATAGAGTCTCATTCTGCGGCCTTGGGAATGCAATTTTATGATGGAGATACCTTCCCAGAAAAATATCATAATGGAGCTTTTGTGGCCTTCAGAGGTTCTTGGAATCGTAATCAGGGAACGGGTTATAAATTAGCTTTTATCCCTTTTGATGACAATAATCAACCTAAGGGTTATTATGAGGATTTTTTGACAGGTTTTTTGACTGATGCTTCTATTCCTTCTACGTGGGGGCGCCCCGTGGGAGTTTTAGTTTTAAACGATGGTAGTTTACTATTTACAGAAGAAGCCAATGGGGTGATTTACCGAGTACAGTATGTGGGAGATTAACAATCTTAAATTATTAGTCAAAACCTAACCATAAAGCGCCTCGATAAAAAATAAAAGCCATTCCCCAAGCATAAATAAGGGAAAAAACAAGGGAAAATATAGTAAATCCCCATGACTTTGACTCAGCCTTCACCGTGGCAACGGTAGTCAGACAAGGAGTATAGAGCAAACAAAAAACACAGAAACTGATGGCACTACTAGGGGCGATGGTTAAAGCAAATTGAGCGGTTAATGCTGATGTACCCATACCGTAAATGGTGGCAAAAGAGCCGACGACAATTTCTTTGGCAATAAAGCCAAAAATCAAAGATAAAGTCAAAAAAGGATTGATGCCAATGGGTTCCATTATTGGTGATAGAAATACCCCTAATTGTCCGCCCCAAGTGTCTAAACCTGTGGCATTTTCAGGGAAATAAGTTAAAAACCATACTGCCACACAACCGATAATGATAAAGTTTGTGGCACGGCGTAAAAATTCTTTCACCTCACCCCATCCCCTCAATAGAACTTGTTTGGCAGTGGGTAATCTGTAGGGTGGTAATTCAATGACAAAAGGTTCTTTACTTTTAAATTGTTCAGTTTTACTAAACACAAAAGCGACTAAAAAACTGGCGACAAAACTTAGAATATAAAGAAAAAATAGAACTAAAGGCCCTAAATTAATCGGGAAAATTGCCCCAATTATGAAGACAAAAACTGCTAATCTTGCAGAACACAAAGCAAAAGGAATAATTAACATGGATAACATTCGCATAGGGCGAGAGCGAATAATTCTTGTACCCATCAAAGCGGGAACGTTACAACCAAATCCCATCATTTGCATTACAAATGCTCTACCATCAAGCCCCATTTTTGCCATGAAAGCATCCATCAAATAGGCAGAGCGTGATAAATAACCACTATCTTCCACGGCGGCCATCACAAAAAAGAAAACCACAATCAGAGGCACAAAAGATGCTACCGTTGCCACCCCTAGCCATACTCCATTGAGCAGAAAACTTTGAATTATATCGGGGAATGGGTTAATAACAGGCTCGATAATTTGTTCACTCATCCAAGTAGTCGCCATATCAATAACATCTTGGGATGGTAAGCCTATATACCAAATCAGGAAGAATACCCCCAACATAGAAGCGAAAAAGATGGGAATGCCAAAGATAGGATGGAGCAGAACATTATCTAATTTTTCAGTAAAGGTTGTTACCTGGTGCGATCGCACTGTAACGGCTTCTAAAAAAATCTCTTTTTTTTCTTGATTATCAATGGGATTATCTTTTAAAAAATCATTGATATTTTCTAATTTAAAAGAGTCTTTTTGTGCCGAAATATTACTTTTTATTTTATCTAAAACTTCAGTAATACCTTTATTATATTTAGCACTAACTAAAAATATGGGAAGCCCTAATTTTTGTGCCAGTTTTTCTTGATCAATATCAATACCATATCGCTTTGCCTCATCTGCCATGTTCAAAATCACCATACAGGGCAAACCAAGGGCTTTGAGTTGTAATACTAAATTTAATTGTCTATCTATCTGAGAAGCATTAACAATTATCAAAACTAAATCCATGGCAAAATCCGTTAAAAACCGTTGCACAATGGACTCATCCTCCGAAAAACCCTCTAGGTCATAAATTCCAGGTAAGTCAACAATTTCCACGGTTTGCCCTTGAATATCTATCTCTGCTTGTAATAAATCAACAGTAATTCCCGGCCAGTTTCCCACATAGGCATTCATCCCCGTGAGAGTGTTAAAAAAAGTTGATTTACCCGTGTTGGGTTGCCCCATGAGAATAATTCTTTTTTGGGCATTTCCAGAAACGGTTTTTATGGCCGAGTGACAGGTTTGCATAGGTTTTTTGCTCTAGGGTTTAAATATTAAAATTTAATGTTCCCCGTTGGGGTATCAGGTTAATTTGACCATAATTAAATCAGCTTCTATCCTTCGGATAGCGATAATAGTAGTTATTCCGACTTGTACTTGTAATGGCCCACCTAGCCAAAATTTGCGTAATACTTTCACCGAAGTTCCTGCCACTAAACCCATGGCTTGAAGTCGATTGATCAATAATTTACCATGGTTTCCCATCACTATATGATCAACGATCGCCCTTTGCTGGTAATTTAGAGAGGATAAAGGAACAAGATTCATAATAGGGAATAAAATCAAAAAAGAGAGATGGAAAACCATCCCTCTATATTATTCTACAAATTAATTAAACTTGCTCTACCATTTCTTATAAGGTAAGAACTTACCACACATAATCACCTGGACGCGATCGCCCTTAGGATCTTCAACCTTTTCCACATCAAGGGTAAAATCGATCGCACTCATGATACCATCCCCAAACTTTTCATGGATTACCTCCTTCATAGGCATTCCATACACCTGCATGATTTCGTAAAAACGATAAATCAAAGGATCAGAAGGAACAACAGGATCTAAAGAACCCTTGAGAGGAGGCACAGTCAACTCATCAGCCAACTCCGCAGGTAAACCCAAAGCCTCCACCAACTTTTTAGCTTCAGCTTCATCCGCACTCGCCTGACGATAAATTACCGACGCAATCCAAACCTCATCCCTTCCTAAAAGTTTTTCCAACTCAGTAAAACTAACGCCTTTTGCCTTCTTAGCCGCCAATAATTTTTCAGTAATAGGTGCAGTCATTTAAAATTCTCCTTATTTGTTGATTTGTAAATAAATTGTTTCATTGATACTCCCCTCGCCCTCTGGGAGAGGGGGTGGGGTGAGGGAAATCTAACCCCTTTCCCAAAGGAACTTACGATTCGATGGCGCAATGGCAAGATCATTAATACTTGCAAATCGATATTGCATCAAACCATTTTCCGCAAATTCCCACATCTCATTACCATAGGCACGATACCACTGATTAGATTGATCATGCCACTCATACTCAAACCGCACCGCAATGCGATCGCCCGTAAAAGCCCATAGCTCCTTACGCAAACGATAATCCAACTCCTTCGCCCATTTACGGTACAAAAAAGCCTTAATCTGCTCCCTACCAGACAAAAACTCATCACGATTACGCCATTGAGAATCAACAGTGTAAGCCAAGACAACCTTTTCAGGATCTCTGCTATTCCAAGCATCCTCAGCCATCTTGACCTTTTGAGTCGCCGTTTCTAGGGTAAAAGGAGGAAAAGGGGGTTTAGATTCAGTTACCATAATGACCTTTTATAAATAACCTCCCTAAGCGGCCCTAGCTTCTTCGACAGCACGAGTTTCTCGGTATAAATGTTCTTCCATCGCCACCTTCAAATCATGATAAGCAGGATGATCCTCCACCTCAAAACGATTACGAGGACGGGGAAAAGGCACATCCAACACCTGAGCAATTCCGGCGGCCGGGCCCTTGGTCATCATAATAATTTTGTCAGATAGTAACAAAGCCTCATCAATACTGTGAGTAATCATGATTACAGTTTTGCGATGTTCTTCCCAAATTCGCTCAATTTCCTCCTGCAAAAAACCACGGGTTAGAGCATCTAACGCCCCAAAAGGCTCATCCATGAGCAAAATATCAGGATTAATCGCCAAAGCTCTGGCTATGCCTACCCTTTGCCTCATACCCCCCGACAACTCATGGGGATGTTTCCTCGCCGCCCCCTCTAGGTTCACCATTTGCAAATGTTCCTTAACAATTCTTTTTAACTGAGTAGGAGACATTTTGGGATAAACCGTCTCGAGGGCAAAGCGGATATTTTCCTCCACCGTCATCCAAGGCATCAGGGCATAATTTTGGAACACCATACCACGATCAGGCCCTGGTCCTGTAATCGGTTCTTTATTCATCATCACTGAACCTGTGGTTGCCGAGGTTAAACCAGCGATGATACTTAATAAAGTAGATTTACCACAACCCGAAGGGCCAATAATACTGACAAAATTATTGTATTCAATGTTCAAATTGATATTTTCGAGGGCGACAAAGGTTTTTTTCTTAGTGCCAAATAATCCTGTTTTGGTAGAGAATACCTTAGATACTCCCCTCAAGCATACTTGCACAGTATCAGGAGCTTCAAGACAAGTTAAATATTCTGGTTGAGTTGATGTAGTCATTATTTTTTACCGAAAGAAACGAGTTTTTCAAGGAAAATGAAAATTTGGTCAAGGATTAAACCCACCAAACCGATGATGATGATGGCGACAATAATATTAGGTAAATAGAGGTTATTCCATTCACTCCAGATAAAGTAACCTAACCCAGTACCCAAAAGCATTTCCGCCGCCACAATTACCAGCCAAGAAATACCCATACTGATTCTTAATCCCGAAATAATATTAGGTAGCGCCGCAGGAATAATTACTTTAAAAATAGTCCGCCAACGGGAAGCCCCCAAAGTTCTCGCCACATCAAGATAATCGGAGTTAACATTACTCACCCCAAAAGCTGTATTGACAAGGGTAGGCCAAATACTACTGATTAAGATAATAAAAATACCTGTTTTTTCGGAATCTCGGAATAAATATAAACCCAAAGGCAACCAAGCCAAAGGAGATACGGGTTTTAGTAACTGTACATAGGGATTGAATGCCTTAGCGGCAATTTTGGAAATACCGATTAAAATGCCTAAGGGTACAGCAACCACAGAAGCCATGATATAACCGATCGCCACGCGCCGTAAACTAATCAACAAATTCCAACCAATACCCATATCATTAGGGCCATTGTTGAAAAAAGGATTAGTAATCCACCACCATAACTCCTTGAGAGTCAGAGAAGCAGTAGGCATTCCTTGGGAAAAAAGTTCCAGATTTGCCCCGATTTCCCACAATGAGAGGAAAATTCCGAGGGAAAGAAGGAATATCCCCAGCGCCCTTATATTTTCACTTTCTAATAACTGTTTAAATTTATTTTCTTGAGTAATATTCATATTTACTGCAATTAGTGTTCTATTTATTGCTAAAACTAGAGGAAAAATGTGAATTAGGTTTGTTCCCTAAATCCCCCAATAATGAGGGAATTATAAGTAACTATTTATTTTCCCCTTATAAAGGGGAACTAAGGGGGATCAGCTCTACTCTAAAACCATTGCCCATTGCCTATTGCCCTTTTTAAAATCCAAACTCATCAATCTGAGCCTGAATATAGGCCTCAGGATTTTGAGGGTCAAATTCATCAAAAGCAAGGGTTTCCGTGCGATAAATATCATCAGGGGGAGTTTGTCCCAATTCTTCCGCTAATTCCCTCGCCAAATCTGTTAAAAAGACATCCTGCCCAATTTCGTTATAACCACGCTCGGCCACTAATTGAGCCCCTAAACCATCTCCAGAAATATCCCAACGAACTAACTGAGAAGTAATCCAGTTAGCAAAACTTTGCCAAGGATAGGGATCGAAGTCGATGCGATCGGGTATATTAAAACTATTACCCAAACCATCCTCAAAATTACCCGTTAAAACTGCCTGAACCACTTCCACAGGCTGATTTAAGAACGCCCTACCAGAAATAGCCTCGGCAATTTCCACTCGATTTTCTTGTACCCTAGCGTAATCCGTTGCCTCAATAATCGCCTTATTCAAAGCTCGGAAAGTATTAGGATTTTCATCAATCCAAGTATTACTAGCCGCAAAAGCACAACAGGGATGACCATCCCAAATATCTTTGGTAAGTTTATGGATAAACCCTACTCCTTCAAATACAGCCCTCTGGTTAAAAGGATCAGGCATTAAGAAACCATCAATATCCCCAGCCACTAACTGTGCAATACTATCTGGAGGCGGTACAGGGCGAATAGTAACATCAGTATCAGGGTTAATGCCCCCTGTGGCAAGGTAATATCTAAGTAGTAAATTGTGCATGGAGTAGGGGAAAGGTACACCCAAAACAAAGCCCCTAAAATCCTCTGGCCCGTTCACATTACCCCTATGTCTCTCGGCCACTGTAATAGCTTGACCGTTGATATTTTCAATACTAGCTAATTTCACTCCAAAGGTTGCCGAACCCAATCCCAAAGTCATGGCAATGGGCATGGGAGCTAACATATGATAAGCGTCTAGTTCCCCTGCGATGGCAGAATCCCTCACAGCGCCCCAACTCGGCATTTTTACCACCTGAGTATTTAGACCATATTTTTGATAGAAGCCTAAAGGCTCAGACATAATAATGGGGGTAGCACAGGTAATAGGAATAAAACCCACCCGTAAATCAGTTTTTTCCAAACCAGATACATCCGCAGGAGGCGCATCAGGATCAACTACCGTATCCCCGCCACCATTCCCACAAGCATTTACAAGGGTTACAAGGGCCGCACCGATCGCCACGTTTTGCAAGAATTTACGACGACTTACTTCTCCATTACGGATGGCATCCCCAAAAAACTGCCCTGCTTTAGGGCCAAAAGCCGCAGCAAAGGCATTGTCTAAACCCCCTGCTTGTTTTGCCAATTCTAAGATCAACTTTTCACGTTTGGGATTACCTTTTCCCGCCATTTTTAAAAATAACTCTTTCCTTAGTTCGGCCGAACTTAGAGCATCGGCAATGTCAAAGGTTTGAGGTTTATATACCCCCATTTTGGTCAAATCACTAATCATGTCCAAAGGATCACTGGGCATACTTTCCATAAACTGCCAATGATCTTGACTAGGATGAAATTTTCCACATTTGATACAAAGATTTTCGACCCCTTTCCATTCATCTCGCTGAGATAAAACCGTCTTTGTTAATCCCATGACTTTATATATATGAATATGTGAACTGAATATGTGCATTAAACGGTTTTTTTTTGATGGTCACTGTATCCCTTGATACCGTAGGGGTTCATTTTTTTGGATAGATTGCATTTTTAGCATAATAAATAAGTAATATAAGAAAATATAAATGTATTACTTTTTTGTTGGGAAATCGGTCAAAAATTGTGGAGGAGGAGAGGTCATCACATTGTTACAATGTAAGAGTATTTGTCTTTTTCCATATATTTAAATGACCACCGAAAAACTGTCTTTTATTCGTCCTGATTTATTAACCCTAAATGCTTATCACCCTACCCCCATTGATGAAAGTCAAAGTTTAGTCAGGTTGGATGCCAATGAAAGTCCTTTCAATTTACCTGATGATGTTCGGGCAAAATTAGCGTCAATATACGAGGAAAAGGTTACTACTAATCGTTATCCTGATGGGGGACATTTTCAACTTAAAAGGTTGATTACTGAATATGTTAATGAATCAGCGCCCTTAGGCGAGGACATTAAAACCAGTCATGTATCGGTGGGTAATGGTTCGGATGAGATTATCCGCTCTATTTTAATCGCTACTTGTCTAAATGGACAGGGTTCTATTTTGGTGGCGAATCCTACTTTTTCGATGTATGCTATTTTGGCGGAAACTTTGGGAATTCCTGTGGTGAAAGTGAATCGTCATGAGACAGATTTTAGTATCAATTTAGAAGAGGCTAACGAGGCTATTAAGAATCCTACCTCTACCCCTGTTAAGGTGGTTTTTGTGGTACATCCCAATTCACCCACTGCTAATTGTCTTACCACTGCAGAGATTGATTGGTTGAAGGGTTTACCCGATGATATTTTGGTGGTGGTGGATGAGGCTTATTATGAGTTTAGTGGACATACTTTGGTGGGGGAAATTCTTTCCCGTGATAATTGGATTATTACTCGCACTTTTTCTAAGGCTTTTCGTTTAGCAGCTCATCGGGTGGGATATGCGATCGCTCCTAGCCCCATCATTGATATATTAGAAAAAATCAGATTACCCTACAATCTCCCTACTTTTGCTCAACTCGCTGCCGAAATTGCCATGGAAAATAGAGATTTAATCTTACCTTCTGTTAAACAAATAATGACAGAAAAAGAAAGGGTTTATCAACAGTTGAAAAACAATGATAAATTAAAAGTATGGCATAGCGAATCAAATTTTATCTATTTAAGATCAAATATTGATCCCTCCACAGAAACTCATAATGAGATTATGAACCAATTAAAAGCCCAAAATATTTTAATTAGACATACAGGGGGAGGATTAAGAATTTCCATTGGTACGAAGGAAGAAAATGATCAGTTATTATCTGCAATTCAAGAAATAATTGTTTAACTCTTACCTGAACGATTAAACTTAGCCTTGAGTAGCATGGATTTAAGCTCCCTAATTTTTTTTGGTATTTTAACAAAATCTTTCTTTTAATATTTTATCCATTGATGCCAAAATGCTAAAATTTAATTTTAGTTCCAAGGTTAAATCATGAGTAAATGCTTTAATCCTGATTGTCTAATCGATAATTATCCCCAAGATGATACTTGCAAAAATTGTGGATCAAAATTATTAATTAAAAATCGTTATCGTGCCATTAGAATTATTGGGGAAGGGGGTTTTGGTAGAACATTTTATGGAATAGATGAATCTCAGGCCGTTAATTCCCAATGTGTAATAAAACAGTCTTTACCTCAGGCACAGGGTACAACCAATAGGAAAAAAGCTAAGGCACTGTTTACCCAAGAAGCGAAACAACTGGAAAAATTGGGAGCGAATGAACAAATACCCAAGTTTTTTGATTACTTTAGCCAAGATAATCGTCAGTATTTATTACAAGAATTTATTGACGGAGATAACTTAGCTCAAGAGTTAGCTTTGGAGGGAGTTTTTAAGGAAAAAAAAATTAGGAAATTATTATTAAATATTTTACCTGTTTTAAAATTTCTCCATGAAAATCAGGTCATTCACCGAGATATAAAACCAGAAAATATTATCCGTCGTCGCAGGGATAATCAATTATTTTTGGTGGATTTTGGAGCTTCTAAGGTGTTACAAAATCAAGATGTAGGGGTTACAGGTACGATAATTGGTTCGGCTCAATATTGCGCCCCTGAACAAAGTTTTGGTAAGGCTAATTATTATAGTGATTTGTATAGTCTGGGGGTAACTTGTTTATATTTAGCCACGGGGGTTGAGCCTTTTTATTTGTTTGATACTTCCGAGGGGCAATGGGTATGGCGAGATTATTTGGTGGATAATCCCATTGGTGAGGATTTGGGTAGGGTGTTAGATAAGTTGGTGGTAGGTGCTAGTAATAAGCGTTTTCAGACGGTGGATGAGGTTTTGGAGGCTTTGGGAGTGAGAGAGAGTTTGCTTTGTGAGGAGGATAAATCATCGGCAAATTCTTTTTATGAGCGAGGGAATCATTATTTGGAGGTACAAAATTATAAAAATGCTTTAGACTGTTTTGAGAATGTGATACGCATTGATTCTGGTTTTGTTTTGGCTTATCAGAGAAGGGATTTTGCTTCTATGCAGTTGGCTAAAATAAATCGTAAAAATAATTTATCTTTGAGGGTTAAAAAAATGTTGCAGGTATCTCCTTTTATCGTTTCTGGGGCGATCGCCCTTTATGCCTTATTACCAACTTCTGGGGGGGTGGTTGATTATGTCAATCCTGAGGACATTGAGTCTGTGGAAATTTCTTCTCCTGATTTACAACCGTCCCAGTATTACGAATTAGGTAACAGAGCTTATAGCCAAGGACGTTATGATGTAGCTATTATTCACTATAGTAGTGCGTTGCGTCAAGATCCTGCCTATGTGGATGCTTACAATAATCGTGGTATATCTTACAGTGCCTTAGAAGAATATGACAAGGCGATCGCCGATTATGAGCGTATTATGGAATTAGATCCTAGTTACATGAGGGCTTATTATAACCGTGGTAATGCTTATAAGGCTATAGGAGAAGAAGACAAAGCCATCGTTGATTATCTCAAGGCCATTGAACTTGATCCCACCTACACCAATGCTTACTATAATTTAGGTAATACCTATCGAGAATTAGGCGAACAAGAAAGAGCGATCGCCCTTTACGATCAAGTCATCGCCATTGATCCCGACTACATAAACGCCCACTATAATCGGAGTATTGCTAACTACGCCCTCAACAATTATCAAGAATCCATTAAAGATAATACAGAAGTGTTGCGCATCGATGACACCCATACAGGGGCTTTACTAAATCGGGGAAACTCTCATTTTGCCCTCAATAACTATCCCCAAGCCATGGCAGACTATAACAAAGCCCTAGAAATAGATCCTGATTATCAAATCGCCTACTACAATCGGGCTAACGTTCATCGAGTATTAGGACATTATCAAAGGGCGATCGTTGATTATCAAAAATCCATCCAATTAAACCCCCAACACCTAGACTCTTACAATAATATGGCCTTATCCTATGAACAAATGGGCGATATAGATCAAGCTATCAAAGAATATCAAAGGGCGATCGATCTTGATCCTAATTATCAACTTGCCATAGACAATCTTAATCGACTCCAAAGCGACAATCCTTAAACACTCGCTCTAATTGCTCATGGGCATCATAATTGATGACACCATGGGAAATAGAGACAAGATGAAATTGCGTAACAAAATCGAAGATTTAACGCAAAAAAAATGTACCCTTAAACTGTAACCAAGAAAAGGAGTATAAGATCCCATGCGATCGCCCCAAAAAATACTTATCGGATTTCTCATCACCATCCTGATAGCATTTACAGCCCAACAAACCCTAGCCCAGAACCAATCTACTACCGTAGCTCAAAACCCAGCCCAAAGCACTGGTATTCTTTTTGAAAATGTACGCATTTTTAATGGTCAATCAGAGCAACTTTCCCCCCCTTCAAACCTCCTCGTCATTGACAACAAGATTAGCGAAATCAACACCAACAGAATAACCCCCCCAGCCAACACAAACCTTACCCGAATCAACGGAAATGGTCGAACTTTAATGCCAGGACTCATCGACAACCATGTTCACATCGTCATGACATCTAGCACCCTTCCCGAACTATTATCCCCCGACATCAGTGAAGAAACCCTTTTCGCCAGAGCAGAAGTACAAGCCGAACAAATGCTCCTCAGAGGATTTACCACCATCCGAGACTTAGGCGGCCCAGTATTTCAAATCAAAAGAAAAATTGACCGAGGACAAATTCCAGGGCCTCGCATCTATCCGAGCGGAGCAATGATTTCTCAAACATCAGGTCATGGAGATTTTCGCACCCTTAACGAGCGCCCCCGTCGCTTTGGCGGTAGCATATCCCGTGGAGAAGAACTAGGCGCAACCTTTATCGCCGATGGGCGAGATGATGTCCTCACCGCCACCAGAGAAAATCTACGACAAGGGGCAACCCAAATTAAAGTCATGGCAGGGGGTGGAGTCTCCTCCCTTTACGATCCCATAGACGTAACCCAATACACCCTAGACGAAATGAAAGCCGCCGTAGAAGCGGCCACCGACTGGGGAACATATGTCACTGTCCATGCCTACACCCCCAGGGCTGTCAGGAGAGCCATTGAAGCAGGGGTAAAATGTATCGAACATGGTCAATTATTAGACGAAGACACCATGAAAATTTTAGCTCAAAAAGATGTTTGGTTAAGCGCCCAAGCCTTTGAGGAAAGAGAAACCGAAGGTTTTACCGAGGAGCAAAAGGCAAAAAGAGCTTTAGTGGTTCAAGGGGTGAGTAATGCGTTCAATTGGGCAAAACAATATAATGTTAAATTGGCATGGGGTACAGACTATTTATTTGATCCCCCCCGTAACCAAAGACAAAATCAAGATATAGTTAACCTAGAGGAATGGTTTACCCCCTTTGAAGCCCTTAAACTTGTTACCTATGATAACGCTCAATTATTGAAACTATCGGGGGAACGTAATCCTTATAAAGCAGGGGCTTTAGGGGTTATTGAACAGGATGCCTATGCGGATCTTATTTTGGTCGATGGTAATCCTTTAGAGAATCTTTCCGTCGTTGCAGATTACACCAATAATTTTAAGGTTATCGTCAAAGATGGCAAAATTTATAAAAATACTCTCAGTTAGTTTTTTTGTTCTATTCGATATGAAATTAATCCATTAGGGCGTTGGTGAATTAAGGTATGATTTCTAGTACCTTCGCAGCCTCACCGTGTAATGAATTACACGGCTAATAATTTATCGTTCAATAAATTGAACTAATATGAAATACTTAAATGTTTGCAACAAATAAAGCCTCTAAAATGACATACCAGTCGAGTTATATTTATAGCAATTTTTTTTAGATTTCATATAAGGTATATTTTGACTTACGGATTTAGTATAAATTATTATCTCTCCATACCCCTCATCACCCCATCACCCCTACTCCCCATCTCCTCAATACCTAAAACCTGTACTTTTTTTTAACACATCATAATCATTTAAAAATTCCCTGGGGACGGAATAATAACACCACAACCATAACCACCAAAGCTACCCCTAATTTATACTCCGAACCCACCAAAGGGACGCTCATTTCTTGGGCGATACCAATTATTAAACCCCCTGCGATCGCACCATAGGGATTACCAATGCCCCCCAAAATTACCGCCGCAAACATAGGCAAAATCAAAAACCATCCCATATTAGGACGTACCACCGTAATTAAACCATATAAACCACCCCCAAAGGCCGTTAATACCGCCGTCAAAACCCAAGTAAATAAAATGACCTGTTCTACATTAATCCCCGAAACCCTTGCTAAATCGATGTTATCAGCCACCGCCCTCATGCCCTTACCAATCTTGGTATTTTGCAAAATAAAATGTAAAGCGATAATAGCAACCACCGTTAAGATAATAACCACAAGGCGATAATATGCTACCCTAATCCCTCCAATGCTCAACGCCTCCACCAAAGGTAAAGCATAATTTTGATTACTTCCCCCCCAAATAAACAAAATGCCATTACGTAAAAATATTGCTAAACCAATGGATATAATAATTAAACTGGTACTACTTGCCCTCTGATTACGCATCGGCTTCCACAACAAAAACTCGCAAATCAACATTAAGCCAGTAATTGCTATCACCGCCACCACCATAGACAACCAAATATTTACCCCATTAGTGTTTACCAACCAAGTAACATAAGCCCCCGCCGTCAAAAAATCTCCGTGGGCGAAGTTAGATAACTTTAAAATGCCCATGGTGAGGGTTAAACCTACCGCCGCCAAAGCAATGATGCTTCCCACCGTTAAACCATTAAAAAGATTTTGTATCGTTTCCATTTGTTAATTAAATATAAAAAATTTATTAAAATTTATTGCATTTTGTTTCAGGTTTAAATCTTAACAGTAGAATAGACAAAAAATGACCCACTTTGACAATGACACACTATAATGGTCAGTGTGTTTAACAAAATATATTGTTTCACAAGTAAACCCTTAGTAAGTATAAAAGTTCTGTTCGCATATTGGAGAAATTAATCAAAGCCTGTGACCTATAGCAATAAAAAAAATCAAAGAGATTTACCAAAAATTAACGACAATATTCGCTTTCCTCAGGTGCGTGTTATTGACACCGATGGGGAACAATTAGGCATCCTCGACACTAGAGATGCCAATCGCATTGCGGATGAAAAAGAGTTGGACTTAGTGTTGGTTAGTGAAACCTCTGATCCCCCTGTCTGCCGAATTATGGATTATGGTAAATACAAATTTGAGCAAGAGAAAAAGGCAAGGGCGATCAAGAAAAAACAACATACTGCTGATCTCAAGGAAGTAAAAATGCGCTACAAAATTGATGAGCATGATTATCAGGTGCGCGTCAATCAAGCAAAACGTTTCCTCAAGTCCGGGGATAAGGTGAAAGCAACTATCAATTTTAGGGGTAGAGAAGCCCAACACGTTCATCTTGGACAGGAATTGTTGGAGCGTATGGCACAAGATTTGGCTGAAATGGCTGAAATTCAACAAAAGCCCAAGAAGGAAGGTCGTAATATGATTATGCTTCTTTCTCCCAAAAAATAACTTTTAAAGATTAAGAATATAGGGTGGGTTGATAAATCATTAGTTTGAGATCAACTGCCCATTTTTATTATCAATTATCCATTTTAAATTATCAATTACCTATGACTGATTGGCAAGAAATAGAGGGGGGAATCACAGCCCCTAAAGGCTTTAAAGCAGTGGGGATTACCGCAGGTCTAAAACCTTCTAAAGCCCCTGATTTGGCTCTTATATGGTCGGAAACCGAGGCGATCGCCTCGGGGGTGTTTACCACTTCTCAGGTAAGGGCTGCCTGTGTAGATTATTGTCGCCAAAACTTGCAAAAGAAAGCCAGTGCTAGGGCTATTTTATGTAATGCAGGACAGGCAAACGCCGCCACAGGGGAACAAGGATGGCAAGATGCGCTTACCTCTGCCCAAGTTTTAGGGGAAAAGTTGAACATCTCCCCCGACTCTATTCTTCTTGCTTCTACGGGGGTAATTGGACAAAGAATTAAAATGGATGCCATGGTTGGTGCCATTCCCCAATTAGTGGATCAACTCTCCGAAAATGGGGGCGCATCGGCCGCCCAAGCCATCATTACCACCGATTTAGTTACCAAGTCCATCGCCCTACAAACCACCATAGACGGTCGTCCTGTACGTATAGGGGGCATTGCCAAGGGTTCGGGGATGATTCACCCCAACATGGCAACTATGCTCAGTTTCGTTACCTGTGATGCCGCTGTGTCCACCCAATTATGGCAACAGATGCTCAAACGGGCGGCGGATAAAAGTTTTAATCAAATCACCGTGGATGGTGACACCAGCACCAATGACAGTTTAATAGCCCTTGCCAATGGGCAGTCTCGCACCCCTGCCATTACCACCATGGATAAAAATGGGCAGAAACTCGAGGCGATGTTAACGGCTGTGTGTCAACACCTGGCCAAAGCCATTGCCCGGGATGGGGAGGGGGCTACTTGTTTAATTGAAGTACAAGTAAACGGTGCGATCGATGATCCCTCTGCCAACAAAATCGCCAAAACCATTGTGGGTTCATCCCTCGTCAAATCAGCCATTTTCGGTAGAGATCCCAACTGGGGCAGAATTGCCGCCGCCGCTGGTAGGGCAGGGGTACAGTTTAATCAAGATGATTTAATCATCAAATTAGGAGACTTCCTGTTAATGGAAAGGGGACAACCCCTTGATTTTGATCGTCAAGCGGCCAGTAACTATCTCAAACAGGCATCCCAAGGGGCATATCTCAAAGAAGATACTGTTTTAATCTCTGTATCCGTGGGTGATGGTTCGGGTAGTGGCATCGCCTGGGGATGTGATCTGAGCTATGATTATGTCAAAATTAATGCTGAATATACTACTTAACCTGAGTTCGAGATAAAATTTATAGTCTTGTAAAAAAGGTGTTAGGTATCGGGTATCAGGTTCAAAAATTTAGAACAACTCTACATTAATGATCTTATTTTAACTTCCTCAATAAGCTCATAAAAACTTTTCACATTTTTAACCTGCCACCTTCTCAAAAAAATTACGTAACGTCAGTGAATAATTAATATGAAATACTTAAATGTTTACGACAAATAAAACCTCTCAAATAAAATCTCAGCCTAATTAACCTCAATTTAGGTTAAAACCCTTGACCATTCCTTGTATAGATTTATGGGTGCTGAATCCATTTATTTCCAAACATAAAAGTTCAATTTATTGAACGAAAAATCCGTAGCCTTGTAATTCATTACAAGGCGGGAAATACTGAAGTTAATTATATTTATAGCAATATTTTTTCTATTTTATATAACAAACTATGACCCACCTGTAACCTGTACGGACGTACCATGGTACGTCCTCTATAATGATAACTATGATTGATCAGACAAAACGATCGCACCTTAACTTATGCTTGTTTGGGTACACGGGTAACAACCCTGTCAATTAAACCATAGTTAACAGCTTCCTCCGCAGACATAAAGAAATCCCTTTCCGTGTCTTCCTCAATTTTTTCGAGGGGTTGTCCTGTATGATTAGCCATATAATGATTTAATTGTTTTTTCAGATATAAAATTTCTTTGGCTTGAATTTCAATATCTGTAGCTTGTCCTTGCGCACCCCCTAAAGGTTGGTGAATCATTATCCTAGAATTAGGTAAACTCATTCTTTTACCTTTTGCCCCAGCGCTTAGAAGAAAAGCACCCATACTAGCAGCCAAACCCACACAGATAGTACATACATCGGGCTGAATTTGATTCATGGTATCAAAAATACCTAAACCCGCAGAAACTGAACCACCAGGGGAATTAATATATAAATAAATGTCTTTTTCTGGATCTTCTGCTTCTAACAATAATAATTGAGCCACTAAGGAGTTAGCTAGTTCATCGGTGACTTGTTGTCCTAAAAATACGATTCTTTCTCTTAACAAACGAGAGTAAATGTCAAAGGCGCGCTCTCCTCTACCGGAGGTTTCTATTACGGTTGGTACCATGGAGTTTTCTTTTTTCTTTTTTGTGTATTCTTATATTTTCTGATTGTGACACAGATATTAGCAATGGACAATTAAAGGTAGCTGACAATTGATAATAAAAGTCTTTTTACCGACATTCCCCATCACCCCATAAATTGCTTTATCTTCTCGATAACTTGTTCGATGGTGAGGTTATCGGTGTTAATGGCAATCGCATCAGGGGCCTGTTGTAGGGGTGCTAGTTCACGGGTACTATCTAAAAAATCCCTTTGAGCAATATCGGCTTCTAATTGTTGAAGGTCAATATTTGTTTCCCCCTGTTGTGCGAGATCGTGCGATCGCCTTTTAGCCCTTGCCTTCACCGAAGCAGTGAGGAATATTTTTAAATCGGCATCAGGAAAAACATTTGTACCAATATCCCGTCCCTCAGCAATGATACCCCCCTGTTGTCCATAAATCTGTTGCAACTTAACCAATTTTTCCCGCACCGCCTTTTGAGCCGCAATCCCAGAAACATTCCTTGTCACCGCAGGGGTACGTATTTCTTTTGTGACATCCCGTTGATTTACCCTCACCGTAACAGGTAACTTTAAATCATCACTAGGATATAATTCAATGGTTGCCCCCGCCACCTCAAGGGCGATCGCCTCCGTATCCTCTAAAGAGATTTGCTTATCGATTACCAGCCATGTGATAGCACGATACATGGCCCCCGTGTCAAGGTATAACAACCCTAGCTCATGGGCTAATTTTCGGCTAATGGTGGACTTTCCAGCCCCCGCAGGACCATCAATGGCAATGATTGGTTTTTTCACTTTTAACATTAAATTATCAATTAAACGGGTAGTACCACAATAGGCGGCGATCGCCATTAATCCTTCTTCCCCAATGGTTTGCAAAGGCTGAAGACTAACAGGATCAACAATTTCCAAATATTGTACCCTGATTGTCGGCTCCTGTTCCAATACTTCCCTTGCCAAATCTATCAAAACATTAACTTGTCTCTCCCCAGCCAAAAAAGCTCCATAAGCACAATTTAAAGCCCCATATAACGCCCTTGCTTCCCTCCTTTGCTCAGGGGTTAAATATTGATTTCTCGAACTAAGGGCCAACCCCGAATCCTCTCGAATAATTGGGCAAGACTCTATTTTCACCCCGATAAACAAATCATCTACCATGCGCTTGATAATAGCCACCTGTTGAGCATCCTTCTGTCCAAAAAAAGCCACCTGAGGACGTATCAAATTCAGTAACTTAGTAACAATGGTTGCCACCCCCTGAAAGTGTCCTTTTCTATACTTCCCACATAACACCGACATCATCGACACAGGAGGAGTAACCAACGTTGTATCCTCCGTCAAAGTTTTCATGGCATCCTCTGAAGGAAGAAATAAAACATTAACCCCCAAACTATTGCAGATTTCCTCATCCTCCCTTACCTGTCGAGGATACTTCGCCAAATCTTCATTTATCCCAAACTGCAAAGGATTAACGAAAATACTCACCACCACGAAATCTGTGGATAATCTTGCCCGTTTAATCAAACTTTTATGGCCATCATGTAATGCTCCCATGGTAGGCACAAAACCAATGCTTTTTCCTTTTACTGTCTCCAAAATTGCCCGTAAATTTTCAATATTATCGACTATGTGCATGGATAAATTAACTTTATTATTACTCAGAATTGACCACCGATTTTATTGTACTTTCTAAAGGCGATCATGAAGGTACAGGTTAGGTGCGATCGGACGTAGTCTGCCACTTCGTGATCGCCCCTTAACCCACCCTATCTCAACGGTAATCACAGTTCAATTTATTGAACGATAACCCCGGATGACAATATATCTTGACTGTGCGATCGCCCCTCACCACCTCAAATAACAATTCTCCCAGTATTGGCGGATTTAGGGGGCTAACCCATCGCATCCAATCGCTGAGCGATCCACATCTTAATCACCGCCTGAATGTCAACCCCAATTCGTTGAGCCTCCATTTCCATCGCTTCAATCATCCATTGAGGAAAACTAATCTCCATAGCATCCATTTCCAAACCAGGACGCTTCAAAGAATCAAGATCAAAATACTCCAACACATCTTCCCCATTGTCAAATAATAAATCTAACTCCTCAGCTTTCATATAAACTAATCTCCTTTGTTTTTGAACGTCTTACCGAAATTATCCTCAGCCTATCACCTCGATAAGTAATTACGGCAGTCCAATGCTTATTCTTTATCTTCCCTATTACCATTGTACGAGGTTCATCCTCTGATTTGGCATTAATTTCTACTCTCCTGACATCCAACCACAGAAATTGAGCCTCTTGACACTCCCACCGACAAATCAAAGATTATGTCGGGGGATTCTAGCTTCACAGATTCGTGGCTAGACGAGTAAACTCGCTCCCGCTGCGACCATCTCCACTAGCCTTTTCTTGGACGGGCTGCCCGACCGCCACTAAATCTAAACCACGATTCCTAATTACTAAAGCAGAAGCATGATCTCGCCCTGTAATGTAACCACACTCAGGA
>NZ_JADEWC010000037.1 GCF_015207825.1 Cyanobacterium stanieri LEGE 03274 | reverse complement strand
TACTAATATAACTAACTCTCCTCAAAATGGCAACTTTTTCTCGAAACTTTTTTTCAACTTCTGTCACAACTGTTACATATTAAGGCTTTTGACCTTTCAATCTTTTTTTCTTTTCGCTGGGCATCGCCCACCATATTAGATATAAAATTGCTAGATGGAAGTACAGAGTCATTTGAATAGGTTGGAGAGGATATATCTAGTGTTTTAATTCATAGAGTTATTTTATTTTTTCTATAAATTCGATGGTACGGCTGACGCTTTCTGGAAAAATGACGACTAAACCATTTGGTTTAACTTTATCTAGTCCTGTTTGAATAGCTTCTATTTCATCAATAATGATGTTATAACTAGCTTCTGGATTTTCTGAAAGAATACCTTTAACTATTAATTCGGCAACTTCTTCGCTTTCTCTACCTCTTTTGTCATAGTCTTCCTTGATGATGATATGATCAAAGGTTTTAGCTGCTATTTTTCCTAATAACATTAAGTCTTCGTCTCGTCTATCTCCGGGGCCACCGATGACACCAAGACGATCGCCCTGCCAATTTTGTACAAAAGCTCCGACGGCTTCATAACCAGCGGGATTGTGAGCATAATCTACTAACACAGAATAATGTTCAAGCTCAAATAAATTCATCCTGCCAGGGGTTTGAGCGGCTCCGGGGTTAAAAGTACGCACCCCTTGACGAATTAGTTCAATATCCACTCCATTAACAAAAGCAGCGAGAGAAGCGGCTAGGGCGTTGGCGATCATGAATGGTGCCATTCCTTTCATGGTTACGGGAATATTTTCGGCTTTTTCAATGCGTAATGTCCATTCCCCTTCAAAAATGGAGAGATAGCCGTTTTCATAAATGGCTGCAATACCATCCCGACGGAGGTGATCGATAATGATGGGGTTATTTTCGTGCATGGAAAAATATGCAATTTTACCTTTAACATTTTTTGCCATTTCTGCTACGAGGGGATCATCAGCGTTAAGAATTGCATAACCATCAGGGTTAACTGCTTCGGCAATAATGCCTTTAACCTTTGCCATTTGTTCGATGGTGTCAATGTCTCCTAAACCAAGGTGATCGGCTGCTACATTTAAAACTACACCCACATCACAACTGTCAAAAGCGAGTCCTGAGCGTAGCATCCCGCCCCGAGCGCACTCTAGCACGGCAACTTCTACGGTGGGATCTTTTAAGATAACTCCTGCACTTAAAGGGCCGGTGTTGTCTCCCTTTTCTACCATATAATCTCCAAGGTAGATACCATCGGTGCTGGTATAACCGACCACTTTCCCTGTCTGACGGTAAAGATGGGCTAGGAGTCGGGTGGTGGTAGTTTTACCGTTTGTGCCAGTGACGGCAAGAATGGGGATTCGACTAGGCTGATTATTAGGATAAAGCATATCTATCACTGGACCTGCAACATTACGAGGTAACCCTTGGGAGGGTGCTACGTGCATTCTAAAGCCAGGGGCTGCATTAACTTCCACAATAACGCCATCTACTTCGTCAAGGGGTTTTGTTATGTCGGGGGTAACCACATCAATTCCAGCAATATCTAGTCCAATAATTTTAGCCGCTCGTTCAGCTATCCAAACATTTTTGGCATGAATATCATCGGTGCGATCGATAGCTATTCCGCCCGTGCTAAGGTTGGCAGTGGCTCGTAGATAGGCTCTTTCTCCTTCTTCTAGGACTGTATCCATATCCAAACCTTGTCGTTTGAGAACACCAAGGGAGGTGCGATCGACACTTATACGAGTTAGGATATTGTCATGACCATCTCCCCGATTGGGATCTAAGTTAGTTTGTTCGATCAGTTCTTCGATGGTAGATTTTCCATCACCCACAACATGGGCTGGAACTCTTTCGGAAACGGCGATAAGTTTACCGTTAATCACTAAAAGACGATGATCGTTACCTTGATAATATTTCTCCACAATCACTGAGCGGGTTTTTGAGGCAGCGGCGGCTAAATCGTAGGCATCTTCTGCATCCTCACGGGTATTTATATCAATGGTGATACCTCTACCATGGTTGCCATCTAAGGGTTTAATAACCACGGGATAACCCCCTACGTCATAGATGGCATCGGCTAATTCATCTAAATAGTAGATTACAGTGCCTTTAGGTACGGGGACTCCTGCATCTCGAAGCATGGTTTTTGTGCCTTCCTTGTCACAGGCTAATTCTACCCCTAATATATTAGAATTCTCGGTGAGGGTGGCTTGAATTCGACGTTGATTAACGCCATAGCCTAATTGAACCATGGAACGGGCGCTTAACATCATCCAAGGGATAGACCGAGTTTCTGCTTCTTTGATAATGGTTTCTGTGGAAGGACCAAGGGCGGAGGTCGCTCTTAGATCCTTTAAGTCAGCTATATCTTGGGCTAGTTCTTGAGGGGGGTAACTTCCTGTTTCAATAATCGAGTTACACAATCGGACGGCGGCTCTACCTGCATAACGTCCTGCTTCTTCATAAACATATTCAAAAACTACGTTGTACACTCCTGGTGTGCTGGTTTCTCTGGTGCGTCCAAAACCTACGGGCATTCCTGCTAATTCTTGTAGTTCAAGGGCGATATGTTCAACAATATGACCCATGTAAGTACCTTCTTGGACTCTTTCGAGGAAACCGCCACGATGATCCCGTGAACAAAAGTGTTCGATTAAACTAGGGAGGATTTCCACTAATCCTTCATAAAAGCCGGGAATGTCATTAGATGGTTTTTCGGCTACGTCTTGCAAATCGAGACGCATTTGGATGAGTTTTTGTCGGCGAATACTCCAATAGTTAGGACCCCTTAAGGTTTGTGTTTTGAGGATTTTCATGCTATTTCTGATGTTAGACGCTACTGATTTTGAGAGCCATTTTTAAGTGTCTCGTTTTTTATGGACTTTTTACTGTTCAGGGTGAACATTCTTTTATGTTTTGATGATAATTAAGATCTCACTAAATTGGGACATTTAATTATCGAGGGCTGCGGTGGGTTGATGAGCTTTACGGTTATAACGATCGCCATGGCATAGTATATGAATTCTTAGGTTATGAAGGGCAAGGGGGGATTCGGCGCTTACCTTTCCTTGATTGGTGTAACTCATGGCTTGGGCGTCAATGATGGTCACTGTACCTTTGCCGACAACTTCTAAATGATCATCGGGGGTAAATAGGGCGCAGGTGTCTTCATCGATGCCGATACCGATTCTTTCGGGATGGTTGGAAAGGGCGCTTAATAGTCTTGCCATACGGTTACGGTTATGGAAATGTTGGTCAACGATAATTTCGGGAATGAAACCTAGTCCCATGGCCATATCCACTAAGGCTCGATTGGGAGATTCTCCACTGCTCCCCCCTGCTATCATGTGATGTCCCATAACGGCGGCGCCTGCGCTAGTGCCTCCGAGGGTGATTTCTCCTAACTTTACCCGTTGGCGAATACGTTCCATGAGGGGAGTATCAGCAAGTAAACCACAGAGTCTGAGTTGATCTCCTCCTGTCATGAATACGGCGGTACATTGTTCTACATATTCTTGGTAGTATTTGTCTTCTCCTTCGATGCGATCGCGCACATCCAATACTTTTAAATCTTTGACTCCCATATCACGGAAAATGCTTAGGTAGCGATCGCCTATAATGGTAGGTTCTCGTGAAGCGGAGGGGATTATGGCAATAATGGCATCGTTGCCCCCTGCACAACGCCAAAAGGTTTGTAAAATTTCTCGTCCATGTACTTTATCTTCTGCGCCTCCAATTATTAGTACTGAACTTCTTTGATATTGCTTCATGTTAATTCCTACTTGATTCTTTTTCTAAAATTACACCAACAGATAGACTCTTTCGGCTCTCAAAAACGTCTATCTTATGATCTCCTACACTATTTTATGGTTAAATTTGTAACATATCCAATAATTAACAGTTTGAGCAAAACTGCTGATTTCTAAGCTCAAAGGTCACTTTATCAAATAATATCAACTGTGGAAATAAACGTTATTACCCTTTTTCCTGATTTTTTTACTTCGGCACTCGATTCTAGTTTATTGGGTAGAGCTTTAAAAAAGGACATTGCGAGGGTAAATCTGGTTAATCCTCGAGATTTTACGACAGATAAACATCGTACGGTGGATGATGTACCCTATGGGGGCGGAGTGGGAATGGTTTTGAAGCCTGAGCCTATTTTTGCGGCGGTGGAGTCTATTACGCCTTTGTTGCCCCGTGAGGTAATTATGTTAACTCCTCAGGGTGAAAGGATGGACCAAAATTTGTTTAAAAATTTATCTAGCAATTATCAACAGTTGATTCTTATTTGCGGTCATTATGAGGGCATTGATGAGCGAGTACAACATTTGGTAACTAGGGAAGTTTCTCTGGGGGATTTTGTGTTGACGGGGGGAGAAATTCCCGCTCTAACTCTTATTGATGGGGTAGTCAGGCTTTTACCTGGTACGGTGGGGAAAAAGGCTTCTTTGGATCAAGATAGTTTTGAGGATGGTTTATTGGATTATCCTCATTACACTCGTCCTCCTGTATTTCGGGGGTGGGAAGTACCTGAGGTTTTACGTTCTGGGAATCATGGTGCGATCGCCCGTTGGCGTTATCAAAAACAGTTGGAGGCCACCCAAAAGAAACGTCCTGATTTACTGGAAAAAGATAATATTGAGTCTTGAAAAAGAAACTATAATTAAATAATTAGCAAGACTATCTATTCAATATTGCTCAGATTTAAGGGTGTTAAACCATGGACAGTGATAATTTTACCATTGGCATTATTGAAGGGGATTCCCGTGGCATTGTCAATGATCCTAGTGTATTTCCTTTTAATTCTGTGGTCACGGTAGATAGTAAGTTTGATGGGGGGGGGAATGCTAATTTGATCGGTTCGGGGGTACTCATAACCCCTAATCATGTTCTCACTGCAGCTCATCTTGTTTATAGTTTTAATAATGGAATTCCTTCAGCGGTTAGAACTACTCCTAGTGCTTTTCAAGGGAGTTTGAATTCGAGAATCATTGGTAATGAATTAGATTCTTTGGCTAATGTTAATGGAATTAATTACTTAGTGGGTTTTGAGCAAATATCCCATAATCCTAAGGGTTTAATTCCTTTTAATCAAGATATTGCTTTACTGACTACCAATGATAATCCTGCGCCCGTTGCCCCTGAGGATATGATGGGCATAGTAACTTTTGTTGATCCTGCTTCGGCTTTGGGTTTAAATATTCGTAGTGCGGGTTTTCCGGGGGATGGCCGTACCATTGAAAATAATACTACCATGGAGAAATTAAATGGTCGGACTTTGGTGGAGTCTCCTCAAATTTTAGATCCTGAAAATCCTAATTTTGGTAGTATTCGTCGTGTGGGCGATCGCACCATAAACCCTAAAAATAATGAATCTATTGATTTGGTAAGAATTATTTATTTTTCTTTTAACATTGATGTGGAAGGTGGACAAAGTGGTAGCCCTGTATGGCATATTCTTGAGGGGGATAATCAACCTAGAATTTTAGGATTAATAACTGGCAGTGTAATTCAAAATCCCCTAGATTTAGCCATTGATTATGGCAATAGTGGTATTTTAATTACTACGGATATTTACAATAATATTACAAATCAATTAAAAAAAGATGGTTGGGAAAATTTAGGTAATAGCCTACCAGAAAATGCGATGGTTGGTTCAGAGAATAATGATTTAATTATTGGTTCGTTTCGTCGAGAAAGAATTATGGCGGTGGGGGGAGATAATCTTTTATTTGGTGGCAAGGGGGATGATAGATTGGAGGGGGCGGAAGGTATTGACTTGGCTTTGTTTACTGAGTCTGTGGAAAACTATCAGATTACCTTGGAAGATACCGATAAAGGCATAGTGGCGATCGCCCCTAAACAAGAAAATTCAAGGGAAGGTAAAGACTTACTCACTAACATTGAATTAGCTATGTTTGGTTACGATGTTAGTTTACCCTTAACAGAACAAAAAGATATAACTTTTTTACCCCTAACGGTTGAACCAAATCAGGAGATTATCAATAATCTTGTCTCTAGATTTCCCCATTTGAGCAATATTAACGATTTAATCTTACCTTCTCTAATGTATGAACCAGTCTTAGAAAATAAGACATCTGATGTAACGGATTCTTTAACTAACCCCGCAGATTCTGCCACAGCACAAAATCATAATAACTCTCTTGCCAGTTTACTAAATTATTTTCAATTAAATGTATCAGGGGTTGAAATTTCTTCCACAAATTCCATACCTTGGCTCGAAACAAATCAGATAAACTCCGTCTTCAATATTAAAGATGTCGGGTATCAGGTGTTAGGTTAGAGAATTTATAAAAACTATATTTTATATTAAGTAATCAAAAAATATATGGCATTGCTGATTTTGAGTATGAAACATTATTGAATTACAGTATCTTTTCACCCCCACCGTGTAATGAATTACACGGCTAATGGTGGTTAGTTTCATAAATTGAACTAAGGTATATTTTGATTCACAGATTTAGTATAAAACCGAATGATACTGACAACCATTATCCCAAACTGAGGTTTATTAGCATTCCCCCATTTCCCACAATCATACCTAAAATGAGTAACGCAAAGACGACTAAAAATAGTCGCCCATTAAACATAAATTACTGAGAATTAGCCCTAGCATCTTTTACCGCAAAAACGAAAGAGACAATACTTAAAGGAATACTAAAACCCAATATTAAGTTAGTAATATTTTCTCCCAATTCAGGATTTCCCGAACTTAGCTCAAAAACACAGCCGACACAGGCGATCGCACTTATACAAGAAACAAGTAGTAAAATACCACTTTTAGGGGTCATATACATAAAAAGAATACCAAAATTATTTTAAAAACTATCTACATTATTTTAATTGATTAAGTTAAAAAACCCGAACTATTCATTGTCAAGATAATCTTGGGGTAAAGGTGGATTATAAACAGGTAAAGGATTACGCCTCACCATCACCGCTAAACTTAGAAAACCAACAATTACCACCAGAAGGGCAGTCATAAAAACCATAAAGCGATTAGGTTGATAATCTCCTTTTTCAATTTGCCAAAAGGCTCGATTGTAGTTGTAAAGGGCTACCCCAATCACTAAAATTCCTAATATCACTAAGGCAATACCCAAATTTTCTGAATTAAGTAAGCCATTATGGCTAAAACTCCCCCTTGTTATGGAAATTTCGAGTTGTCTAAGAAAAATACCAAAACGAGTGAGGGCAAAACCAAAACCGATAAGGGCAATGGAAGTGCGTAACCATGCTAAAAAGGTGCGCTCGTTGGCTTGATGTTCCCTTTGACGGTCAATTTTTGGTAACTTAGACATAAACAAGCCCTATTCAAAATCAGAAAATCTTTTTAGGTATGCAATGTTATGACGAGCAAACGCTTTTTTTGCCCTACGAATTAAGTCTGTTTGATAGGGAAACTCATCCCTTGCATCCATGGGATAACAACGTAGTTTAAATTTTGTTCCCCATTCTTCTTCCTTCATTAAAACACGAATAGGCAGTTTAAGTTGAGTATATTTACTACAGTAGGCAGCTTGATAAAGAATATTGATAATAGTCTCATCATCGGCATCATGTTCAAAGAAAAATTCCGTGGCAACCTGAGCTTCTAAATTACCTCCATTAGAATTAGAGATAGCCTCTGTCCATGCTTTATTATGGGGTATGGTAACGGTATTATCATCGGGAGTTTGAATTTGAATTCCCCGTAAGCCATAGCTGACAACCTCTCCATAATGATCACCGATTTGGATGCGATCGCCCACACGATAAGGACTTTCAAATAAGGCAACCACCCCAGCAATAATAGAGCTAATATAATCCTTGAAAGCAAAACCCACCGCCACAGCAATACTACCTGTCAAGGCCAACAAATTGGATTCAGAAAGATTAAAAAAAAGTCTTACCAGATAGGCAATGGTAATAATTAAAATTAATCCTTTCCAAAAAGGTAAAGATTGCTTAGTTAACAAACGATAACGGCGAGGTACTCTTTCCGCAATCCAATTAGTAATTTTTTGAATTAAAAAAACAGCCCCATAGGCAAAAAATAAGGCAATAAGAGCATAAATTATTTTTTCAAAGGTAAATTCTGTGACTAAATCTTGAGAAACATCCTCCGCCATTTGAGTCTGTGCCAAGATTAAAGATTTTCCTATACCCTTTACCATAAATTTTTCTTTTTATTTTATTAATTTTTGTCAATTCATAACTATTATGGTGAATAAATAAAGGGGAAGTCCATTAAATATAAAATATTAAATGATTCCAAATAAACCATAAAAAATTTAATCCTACTACTATCCTAAAAACATAAACCCCCAATGATTAAATAGTAAGAAAATATTCTATGGTTTTATCACTTTTTGATAACTGGATCAATAACTTTGACTTAGCCAAAACCCTCGCCCTATCAACATTGGTATTAAATTTATGCCAACTTCCCGTCCTCGCCTGTACTAGAGCCGTATATATGGGACAAGAAGATTTAGTAATCACAGGGCGTACCATGGATTGGCTTACTCAGATGGATAGTAATCTGTGGGCATTTCCAAGGGGTATAGAAAGAAATGGCCTCGCAGGGGATAAGTCGATGAGATGGACATCAAAATATGGTAGTGTTGGCGTTAGTGTGTGGGACATAGGTATCGCTGATGGCATGAATGAAATGGGTTTAGTAGCTAATATGCTTTACCTTACCGAGACAGAGTTTCCCACCCCAAGTGCTGATGACTCCCGTAAAGCCATATCCTTATCCCTATGGGTGCAATATATGCTAGATAACTTTGCCACCGTAGAAGAAGCCGTTAGGGCCATGGAAAAGGATGAATTTTATGTTATTCCCATGCAATCTCCCGATGGTAAAGAAGGAACTGTTCATCTTTCTATCTCTGATGCCACAGGGGATTCGGCTATATTTGAATATATTGAAGGTAAACTAGAGATCCATCATAGCTCAGATTATCAGGTGATGACCAATTCTCCTCCCTTTGAGCAACAACGAGCATTAAATGCTTATTGGCAAAATATTGGTGGTACAACCATGTTACCAGGAACTAATCGCCCGAGCGATCGCTTCGTACGAGCTTCCTTTTACATTAATGCTATTCCTAAAACCGCCGATGCCATACAAGGCATTGCCAATGTTTTTTCCGTGATGCGCAATGCGTCCGTACCATTGGGAATATCTACCCCCGAGCGCCCCGAAATCTCCTCCACCATTTGGCGTACCGTAGCAGATCAAAAAAATCGTCGTTATTTCTTTGAATCCACCCATCAGCCTAATGTTTTTTGGGTAGATATGGCTAACTTAGACTTATCAGCGGGAAGTCCAAGCCAAAAATTAACTCTCACCGACGGTAAACATTTTTCAGGGGATACATCAGAATTATTTGAACCCACTGAAATGATGCAGTTTTTACCAGCTTCCCCATAAGTAAAAAAGAGGGGATAGCATCCCCCCATAAAATATTAATTCAACGGTCTTTTATGGACTTTCTAAGCTCTAAGAATTGAGTTGACGGCGTAATTCTTCTAAATCATCATCCACCGCACTGTTAGAACCACTAGAAGCCACATGGCTATCTTGAGGCTGACCTTCAGGTAAAGCCGCGCTAGGTTCTGAACCTCCAGACATTTGTAGTTTGAGAGAAGCTAATTCATCGTCAACATCAGATCCTCCCTCTAAAGCTGCCCAACGGGATTCTTCTCCCACTCCAGCTAATTCCCCAGCGGATTCCGAAACGGCTTCCATTTGTAATACCTTATCTTCCATGCGCTCAAAAGCGGCACTAGCAGAGCTTGTATTAATATTACTGATGGTACTTTGTAGTTGTTGGTTTGCCTTAGCCGCGCTGTAACGGGCTTTGAGCATATCTTTTTTGGTTTTTGCCTCAGAAATTTTACTTTCTAAAGTTACTAGATTTCTTCTTAACCCATCTACCTGAGCGCTTTGAGAGTCTAGCTGAGTTTTTAAGGTTGTCGCTACATCTGCAAAGGATTTTTTGCGTACTAACGCTTCTCTTGCTAAGCCTTCATCCCCTTTACTCAAGGCTAATTGGGCTCTTTGCTGCCATTTATTGGCTTCAGCTTGATTTTTTTGATATTGTTGTTCTGTCCTTTTTTGAGATGCGATCGCCTGTGCCACTGCTTGACGCATTTTTATCAAGTCTTCACTCATCTCCCGAATACTTTGTTCTAAGACTTTTTCAGGATCTTCGGCTTTATCGATGAGATCGTTGACGTTAGCTTTTACAACTCTTCCAAGGCGCTCAAATATTCCCATAATCTCTGTAACCTTCTACTATTATATTGGTGAACTTTTGAATAACTGTAATTTAATCTATCTTACCCTTAATAATATAGTAGCCTTACCTCAGTTGTACTAACAAAGTAAAGTAACGTTAATATCTCAATTATTTATACTTGATACAAGATAATTTAGCACCAAAAATTAAATACTTAACCACTAATTCCCAAAACCTCAAGCCTTAAACCACTCCATCGTTCTAATGGTTATGTCGAACTGAGGTTATAATGAAAAAGGGGCTTATAAACCTCAAAAAATTTGATTAGAATGATAAAAAATTTCTAAGATTTCCGGGATGGAAGTTTTTAGGGAATTTTACCATTCAAGAATGCAACAACGGGAAATACCGAATGATTGTAAGCTATTGTGTGAACCCTTCCTGTCCCGAACCAGAAAATCATCCCAACCTCAAACAATGTAAGGCTTGTGGTAGTTATTTAGTCTTAAATGATCGTTATCGTGCTTTGAGAAAAATTGGTAAAGGTGGTTTTGGTTCAACCTTTTTGGGCATAGATTTACGTTTGCCTGGTAATCCTTATTGTGTGATTAAACAATTGCGTCCTAATGCTGAAGATCCTGATACCTTTAATATGGCATTGGATTTATTTGAAAGGGAGGCAAAAACCCTCGGTAAAATAGATCATCCTCAAATTCCCCGTCTTCTTGATTATTTCGAGGATCAAAAAAAATTTTATTTGGTACAAACCCTTGCCAAAGGTATTACCCTACAAAAAGAAATACAAAGGCATGGGGTTTTTAGCGAAAACGCTACAAAACGTTTTTTAGTGGAAATATTACCTGTTCTTAAATATATTCATTCCCTCAAAATGATTCACCGAGACATAAAACCAGCTAACATTATTCGCCGAGAGCAAGATGGTAAGTTAGTTTTAATTGATTTTGGAGCGGTAAAAGATCAAGTAAATACTCAGTTGGCCGCTAGTAATTATGGTAATACGGCTTTTACTCAATTTGCGGTGGGTACGATGGGTTTTGCACCTCCTGAACAATTAGCTATGCGTCCTGTTTATTCTAGTGATATTTATGCCCTTGGTTCTACTTGTTTATTTTTGTTGACGGGGAAAGCTCCTAAGGATTTATCCTGTGATGAGGTGACGGGGGAACTTTTGTGGGAGCAGGAAGTTAAGGTAAGTCCGAATTTTGCGAAAATCCTTGGCCAAATGTTGGAGGTGGATTTACGTAATCGTTATCGGATGGTGGATGAGGTAATTAATGATTTGGATATGATGCCCTATGATATTGAATTGCAACAGGGGTTATTTACTAATCCTAAAAAGGTTGAAGGGAAGCCGAAGGAGCATGATCACGATCATGGAGATAGTGAAAGTCGTTCTACGAGTGCTTCTCGTTTGGCCATGGCAATTCGGGCGAGAAAAGCTCGTCAGGGTAAGGTAAAATCTGTGTTACCGACGAAGATTAGTCCTGAAACTTTGTTAAGTTCTTTTGCTATGGGGCGTGATGATTTTAGTAATGAGTGTTTTAATGGTTTTAATCTTAATGGGGCTAGTTTACCTCGGGTAAATTTTAATCATGCTAAGTTTATTAAAACTAATTTGGAGGAGGCTAATTTAGAGGGTTCTAATTTTTACCATGCTGATTTTAGTCGGGCAAGGTTAGCTGGGGTTAATTTGAGGAAGGCTCATTTACTCAAGGCTGAGTTGCAGTATGCTGATTTACGTAATGCTAATTTGGCGGGGGCTAATTTGGAGGGAGCTAATCTTTATAAGGCGAATTTATGTGGTGCTAATTTGACTGATGCTTCGTTGGATGAGATGCAGTTACAGGGGGCGGAAACTAATTGGGCTACGGTTTTTCCTGATGGTAAGAAGCGTTTATGGTAGGGGGGAAGTGTGTTTTTTTTTGATGGTCAATTAATGGAAGGGGATGTTATTTCTTTGCCTGTCAATGATTTGGGGTTGTTGTATGGGGCTACGGTTTTTACTACTTTGAGGGTTTATGATCGGAGTTTGGATCATCCTTTAACTAATTGGGATGCCCATTGCGATCGCACTTACCATAGTATCAAAATCTTTGATTGGATTATGCCTAACTGGCAGAGAATCAAGAAGGAAGCTCAATATTTAACAAATTATTATCCTGTTTTACGAGTTACTGTTTTTCCCGATGGTAAGGAGTTAATTTTGGGCAGATCATTGCCTGACAATTTACAAGAGAAACAACAATCAGGAATTTCAGCGAAGGTAATCATTGATCATCATAATAATCGCTCTTTACCTAATCATAAAACTGGTAATTATTTGACTCCGTTTTTAAGTCTAAATAAGGCTAAAAAAGATGGTTTTCAAGAAGCTATTTTAACTGATAATAATGGCAATTGGTTGGAAACAAGTACGGGTAATTTGTGGGGATATGTGGACGGAGATTGGTTTACGCCATTAATATCTGAAGGGATTTTGCCTGGTATTGCTAGAAATGTTATTATTAGAAATGCTAATTTCTCTGTGAAAGAAAATGTGTGGAATCCCTATTTTATTGAAAAATTAGAGGCGATCGCCCATAGTAATAGTGTAATAGAAGTAGTACCTTTTCACACTATTAATGTTAATGAAAAAATACTCAATTTTGACCCTTATCACCCAGCCATACAACAATTAAAGAACGTTTTTATGAACCTGATATAAAGCTCTATAGCTATATTATCAATGATAAATTGTGAGTTAATATCAAGTTTGAATAATTCTTTATAAATAGATTGCATTTTTGCAGCCCCACCGTGTAATTCATTACACGGCTAACGGTAGTTCGTTCAATAAATTGAACTAAGATATGTTTTAATTCACGAATTTACTATAAGCCATTATTATCCCTACTCCTCATCCCCCTTACCCCAATCACCTAAAACCTCACTCTAACTGATAAACTATCAAGTAAACTTGATATAAAAAGAATAGCATATTTTTTCAAAGGACTCTACCTAACACCTAATCACCTAAGATGAATAATTAAGGATAAAAAGCGAGTTTTGGTAAGCCTAAATCTTCTGCCCACCCCATCATCAAATTTAAACATTGAACCGCTTGTCCGGCTTGTCCTTTGATTAAATTATCGATGGCAGACATAACAATAACTCTACCTGTGCGCGAATCAACCTCGATGCCAATATAACCTAAATTAGTACCACAAGCCCATTTAGTTTGGGGATAAATACCGCTGGGTAAGACTTTGACAAAGGGAGATGAACGATAAAAAGCGCTGTAGATGGTTATTAAATCCTCTGTGACTAATCCTGGATCTCGTAAAGTGGCGTAAACTGTGGAAAGAATGCCCCTTACCATGGGAATTAAATGGGGTGTAAATTGTACTTTCACATCACTACGGGCTAAATCGGAGCAAATTTGTTCGATTTCGGGGGTATGTCTATGTTTAGCTACACCATAAGCACCTAATGAATTGTCAGCTTCGGCGAGAAGAAGATTAATTTTTCCTTGTCTGCCCCCTCCTGATGTGCCTGATTTAGCATCAATGATGATGGTTTCGGGTAGGATTAATCCTTGTTTGATGAGGGGGGAGAGGGCGAGTAAACTTGCGGTGGGGTAACATCCTGGGCAACCGATTAGAGCACTATTTTTAATTTGATCTCGATATAATTCTGGTAAGCCATAAACGGCATTAGAGGCGATCGCACCGTCATCCCTTTCTGTTTTATACCATGCACTGTAAGTGTCAAGATTAGTAAAACGATAATCCGCTGACAAATCCAAAACCTTACAACCCTTCTCAATTAACCTAGGGGTAAACTTACAGGCTAAACCGTTAGGTAAACCTAAAAATACTACCTGACAACGGGAAGCTATTTCATCCAAATCAATAGCCTCGATTTTATTTTTAATTAAATGACCTAAATGGGGATATAAATCAGCATACTCTTTTCCCGCACTACTATCACCCCCCAGATAAACAATTTCAATGGCAGGATGTTCCGATAATAACTTAATTAACTGTACTCCACCATAACCAGAAGCACCCACAATACCCACAGTAACCTTTTGCGACTCAGTCATAATCTTAATGATTTAATATATAATTCCCACTTTTGCAGAATTTTAGTACGAAAACAGCACTTTTGAACGGCAAATTTCCTCAAATCATGACTAAATAGGGCTTAATGAATAAATAACAAATTGGCATTGCTGATTTTGAGTATGAAACATGGTTGAATTACACAAAAAACTGAGACTTCTAAATATTATAACTGTTCCCTATTCCCCGTTCCCTGTTCCCTTCCTCAACAAGAAATCATACCTTAATTCACCAACGCCAACTAAGGTTGTAATTCCTCAAGGATAGTAAACGAAACATGATTGATAGCTAATTGGCCGATGGATGTTTTTTCCTTACTAACGGGTAAACCCTCACTAATTAAGGTTTCAAAGGGCATATCCTTAGCCATTTCCACATGATACCAAGATAAACCCATAAAAAATCGAGTGGGATAGGGGCCCCCATCATCTAAATCGTCGGGATTCGACTCCATGGGCAACCAACCAATATTGGGTAAATAAAACTCCATCCACACATGGTTAAAATCAGGTACTAGGGGAATATTAAAATGTAGTACCTTGAGGGGACATTTATAGCGTCCTACCGTACGACAAGCAATACCATTGAGACGGGCAAGGGCAAGAAGTAAGCCTAAATACTCACCACAAGAACCAACTCCCCGTTTTAAGACAATATCAGGGGTATCTATATGGGGTTTTATACCATAGGAAAGGCGATCGTAAACATAATTACGAATACTATACATTTTTCTGAGAGGGTTTGTTTCTCTGCCCCTTGCTTCTTCTGCCGCCCTTAAAATGATTTCAGTATTCATGGATAAATCATCATCATCAATTAAATATTTGGACTCAAATTCGGGGGTAAGAGGGGGTAAACTTTCACAATCTTTGGGGCTGATTTGATGTTTAATACTCCAAACTTCTAAAATTGCGCGCCAACCAAAAACATAACGTTGATGGGAATTGAACTCAGGAAATTTAAATAGTGCAACCCTTTCTCCATAGTAATCTTCTTCAATGTAGGGTAATCCTACCGCCTCAATGCTTTTTATTTTTTGGCGAGGGCTTTCGGTGGGTAGGGCAATGCGCCATTCTAAGTCTTTTAACTGAATTTCATCGAGGGGGGAGACTTCTTCAAGGTAACTCATTTCAATTAAAAACCCATTGGAGAGAGTGCATTTATTGTCTGGATCATATTTGAAATATAATGGGTGAATGAAGGTACGATCTCGGTATAATAATTCGTGGTTAGGTTCGGCGTTGGGATTATCTCTTATATAAGGTTCTAAGTCTGTATAGGCGATATATAAAACCTTCTGCCCTGTTTCTGCGTCTTCATAAAAGGTTAAACCGCTGGGAGATTCAAAGGGGGTTAAGATACTGTAGTTAGTTTTTCCTGTAGCCCTATCAAGACAATAAACGGTTTGTTCAAGGTTATCACATAACCAAATTTCTTCACCATGGATGGTAATATTTTCATCTCCGATGCCGGGGGCGTAGAAACGGGTAATTTCTTGTCCGTCATCTTTACTATAGACACCAATAGTGCCTGTTTTTTGACAGGTAATGTAGATGGTTTTTTCCCAAATGGC
This sequence comes from Cyanobacterium stanieri LEGE 03274, assembly GCF_015207825.1. Lineage (NCBI taxonomy): Bacteria > Bacillati > Cyanobacteriota > Cyanophyceae > Chroococcales > Geminocystaceae > Cyanobacterium > Cyanobacterium stanieri. The sequence goes on along the minus strand of NZ_JADEWC010000037.1, from coordinate 10,706 downwards.
GATGCCGTTACTAGGATAGGCAAGACTAAAAAAGTATTTGGGGCCGGAGATGATTTTTAATTCTTTTTCTTCCCATTCAATGAGGGTGTAATAAACACTACTTTGGGTAACAAACCATATTTCGTTGTCGGTAATACATAATCCCCTAGCCCCGATAAAATCTTGCCAATAGTCGCTATTGATAATTTTGGAAACGCTGGTTTGGGGATTTATCTGTAATAAATAGCCATTACGAGAGTCGATCGCATATAGACTATCATTTTTAAAAGCGATACCATCGAGGGAGGTTGCAACTAAGGGTTTAATGGTGGGGTAAAATTTCTGATTGGGGTTAGAATTAGGGGTCATGGTTGCCGATAAATACCTTAAGGATTTGTTTGATGGATGAACTACTTTTAAGTTTTGAAAAATTAATTATTTAAAGGAATTAGTACATCATATCTTAACTACCCCATGAGGGTAACAGAATAGTTTATGGGCAATTTGCTTATGATGAACAATTTTTGATGGTAGTAAATCACCATGGACACTTTTCGAGATACAATGCTAACTTAAATTCACGCATAAAAAGTCCTTGACGATGGAATTAAATATTGGTTGGTTATATCCTAATTTAATGAGTACCTATGGTGATCGTGGTAATGTAATTTGTATTCAAAGACGTTGTCAATGGCGTAATCTGGATGTAAATATTTTACCTTTAGATCAAGAAGCGGATATAAGCAATTTTGAGAAATTTGATTTAGTAGTGGGAGGAGGGGCGCAAGATAGACAACAGGAGATTGTTATGCGCGATTTGCAGGGAAAAAAGGCGGAAATTATTAAAGAAAAGCTACATTCTGGCACTCCTGGGGTTTTTACTTGTGGTTCGCCTCAGTTGTTGGGCAAATATTACGAACCTGCTTTGGGGCAAAGGATTGAGGGGTTAGGGATTTTGGATTTGGTAACTAAACATCCAGGGCAAAATGTACCCCGTTGTATTGGTAATGTGGCTTTTGAGTTGGTGGGGAATCCTTTGGCGGATGATATTGAAAAAATGATGGGGGGGGAATCTCCTATTGTTGTGGGCTTTGAGAATCACGGTGGTAGAACTTATTTGGGGGATGTGTCGCCCTTGGGGAAGGTATTGAGTGGTTATGGTAATAATGGGGAGGATGGTTTTGAAGGGGCTTTTTATCAAAGTGCGATCGCCACTTACGCCCATGGCCCTCTTTTACCGAAAAATCCTTTTTTAGCGGATTGGTTAATTATAAGGGCGATCGAGCATAAATATCAAGAAACCATTACCCTAACCCCCTTAGACGATACCCTAGCCCATCAAGGTAGAAAAGCTATTCTTAAAAGATTAGGTATTCAAAAAATAGGCTCATAATTTATTCAGCGCACCTTATTTATTTTATAACTATGGTTTGGAGTGAAGGCTACGTTTCGGAAATTAATTACACCAACGGCTTCTACGGGGAATTAAGCCCCTTAAAATTATCTCTTGCAACGGCATTAAAATCCATTCACCCTCCCAATACCAATAAACCCTTCACCTATTGTGAGTTAGCTTGTGGTAGAGGTTATACTACCAATCTTTTAGCATCTGCTTATCCCGAAGCCCAATTTTATGCCAATGATTTTAACCCTAATCATATTCTCGAGGCGAAAACCCTAGCAGAGTCGGCAAACACAAACAATGTACATTTTTTTGATGATAGTTTTGCCGAATTTATGCATCAAGACTTGCCAAACTTCGATTTTATAGTTTTACATGGTATCTACAGCTGGATTACGGCTGACAATAGAGGTTTTATCGTTGACTTTATTCGCCAAAAATTGAAAGTGGGAGGCATTGTTTATATTTCCTACAATACCTTACCTGGTTGGTCAACTGCCATGGCCATGCAAGGGTTGATGTTAAAACACCGTCAACATTCTTCGGCCCCTATTTTAGAAAGTGTAGAGGAGGCTTTAAATTTTACGGAAAGTTTAATGAATGCCAATGCTGGATATTTTCTGCAAAATCCTTCCCTGAAAACAAGATTTGAGAATTTGAAATCCCAAAACCGCCATTATCTAGCCCATGAATATTTTAATGAGCAATGGAATAGTTTTTATTTTGACCAAGTGGCGCAAGAATTGCAAGAAGCTAAATTAAGTTATGTGGCTTCGGCACAGGTTTTGGATAATATTGATGTCTTGAATTTTTCTGCTGATGCCCGAAAGATTTTATCTCAGATAAAGGATGCCACTTATAAGGAAGTGGTAAGGGATTTTTGTTTGAATACTCAGTTTCGCCGAGATATTTTTGCTAAGGGTAAACTTGATATGATGGCGGCGGAGCAAGTTAATATTATGAATGGTTTTCGTTATGCTTTAATGGTGGCGATAGATAGCATTAAGTTAAAGCATACTTTTTCTGTGGGCGAAGTTAGTTTACAGGAGGAAATTTATATCCCTATTATTAATGCTTTAAGTAAGTCGCCTTTAACTATGGCACAATTACAAAATGATGGGGCGGTGAAAAAAATTGCAGTAAATAATATCTACCAGGCTTTAATTGTTTTGACTGGGTTGGGTTATATTCATCCTGCGGTGGATGATGACACCTGTCAACGGCGCAAGTTATCCACGGATGCTTTTAATAGGGCTATTCAGGAAAGGGCTTTTATTACTGACGAAATGGCTTATCTGGCTTCTCCTTTAATTGGCACGGGAGTTGCGGTTAATTCTTTGGAGCAGTTGTTGATGTATGCTAAGGGAAAGGATAAGAATCCTGTTAAGTTTCTATGGGATATTTTTTCTAAGCAGGGTAAAAGATTAGTGAAGGATAATCAGGTTTTGCAAACTCCCCAAGAAAATATTGCTTATATTGAAGGTGTGGCGAAGGATTTTTATGGTAGTCGTCTTGATACTTTAAAAAAGTTGGGCATCGATTAACCTTTCTATACTAGGAATGGTCAAGGGTTTTAACCTAAATTGAGGTTAATTAGGCTGGGATTTTATTTGAGAGGTTTTATTTTTCGTAAACATTTAAGTATTTTATATAACTATAAATAGATTGCATTTTCGCAGTTGCCTCACCGTGTAATAAATTACACGGCTAACGGTAGTTCGTTCAATAAATTGAACTACAGTATATTGTAAGTAATTACTTATTGTTTATTTCCCTTCATCTTCGATTAACTTTTCTTTTGGCTGAAGGCTTTTTGGCAGTCGTTTTTTTAATTCTTCGTTTTGGTTTTCGGGTGGTTTTTTTCTTCTGACGTTTTTTTAACCATGAGTCGATGATGTCGGCTAAATAATGACTCATAGCCCCTAATTCTAAGCCGATAAAAAGGGCGATAATTTCTTTTAGATAAACTTGCCCTATTACAGCTAGGTTATTAACGGTGTCTTGCCATATCTCGGGGGAAATCATAAGGGCGATCGCCCCTAAAATCAAACCAACTAATAGTAAGATAAAACAAAGATATAAACTGCGAATCACCGTGCCAATGATAAAACCATGGGAAAAAAAGGAACGATGGGGCAAATATTTTTGATAGGGTAGCCAAATAAACTTAAAATATCCCCACCTTTTAAATTGCACGGAATAAATATCTAAATCAGGACCAAACATTAATCCACTAAATAAAAATCCTGAAGCCACTACAAACCCTGTCAGAAGGTCTTTTGAAGCTATAATAGTACCAATGAAAATCCATGGTAAACAAAGCCAAGTAATTCGATCATGATTTTTTCCTGAAGTCATGTTGCATTTTTTAAAAAGAGTTGTTATACTTATAAAGGTGAACGAAACAAGGGCGATTAGCTCAGCGGTAGAGCGCCTGCCTTACAAGCAGGATGCCACTGGTTCAAATCCAGTATCGCCCATTCTCTTAACTCCTTATCACTAACAATGTTAGATTGATGGGGAGTTTTTTGGTTTTTGAATGTACTCAATTTGGGATAGAGATATTCAAGGATATTAAATTGATTAACTAACCTTAATTCGAGATAACGGGTTATGAGTAGCACAAGTTTTGGGGTGTAAGTTAGAGGTGTGATGTTGCTTAATTACAATGTGATACCAAATTAAATTTGTAAGGTTTACTATTATGCACCGTGTAAACAATTGATCATAAACAATTAATATCTTTTGCCTATTGCCCATTCCCTGTCTTAACCAGAAAATGTTATCCCAAACTCAGGTGATTTTAGTTCAATTTATTGAACAAACCACCGTTAGCCGTGTAATAAATTACACGGTGGGGGTACAAAGATATAATCTATTGATAACGAATTTAGTGAACTTAATATTATTGGGTAATATGATCTGTTAGTAGGATATTTTCTCTGTGTGCTTTAATTATGTTTAAGTTTTCAGAACTTACCTGTTCTAACATATAACAAAGATGATCAGGGGTTAATAAAGAACCGTCATTTTTGGCACTACCAGTATATTTAATCGTAACAGTGTCATCATTATAGCTATCTTTAACTAAAGATAAATCGTTTAAATTAGCCCTTAAGTTAATCATCCTTTTTTTTCCTTTTTTAGCTGTTTTTTCTATTAATATTTCCGTGGAATTATTTACTTCATTTATCCAACTTTCCCACCGATTAAGGTTAATAGTTTTTTCCGCCGAAAGGGTAACGAAATATTGTGCAGTATCTAATATTTGAGTCGCTTTAGGAGATTTAAGGGGTAATTCTTCCACTTTCATCAAAGGTAACTCAGGGGGAAGTTGGCCTTGTAGTTTTTCCACAAACTCATCAATATCAATGCGGGTATGGTTTTCAAAATCGACAATCTCACCGTTACTTGTCATGCCCAAGGATAAGGCGAGGGCAATGGAAATTTTGGGGCCAGGGTGGAATCCCCCTGTATAGGAAATGGGCAAACTTGCGCGTCTGACGGCGCGATCAAACAGGCGTACTAAATCAAGATGACTAACCAATGCCATGTCGCCCTGTTTACCAAACCAGACTCGAATTCGTTGGGCTTTTTCTTGGTTGGGTTTGAAGTTGCCCACATAGTCGGGAATGGGGGGAGGGGTAACCACGATATTATGACCAAAATCGGGGCTACAAACACCGCAACTGCTACAACCATCAAAGGCACAATCTGGCACGGTGGCTTCTGCTAAGGCTTTTTCTAAGTCTTCTTTGAGCCATTGTTTATCAATGCCTGTGTCTAAATGATCCCATGGTAAGGGGGCATAATAGTTGATGGTATTCTGATTTTCCTCTGGATTTTGAGCATCAAAGATATTCCATTCACCGCTTTCTATTTTGCGATATTTCCATGTTAATCCTGCTTCCTCAATGGCGGTTTCCCATGCCTGATAAGCCTTGTCTATGCTTTCCCACCAGGAATCCATCCCTGCACCTAATTCCCACGCACGGCGGACTACAGGGGCTAAGGTGCGATCGCCCCTACCCACAAAATCCTCAATGGCAGAGATGCGCACATCGGTATAATTTACTTTTACTCCCCTGACAGGATAAAAAGCATCCTTGAGTAAATCCCGTTTGCGTAAAAATTCCGAGGTAGAAACAGAATGCCACTGGAAAGGGGTATGGGGTTTGGGGGTAAAGTTGGAGATGGTGATATTAAAATTAAGGCGTTTATTGCTGAGGTGACGGCATTCTTGACGCAACCATTTCACCGTTTCTACAATCCCCAACACATCCTCATCGGTTTCCCCCGGTAAACCAATCATAAAATAAAGTTTTACCTGATTCCAACCTTCACTCACGGCGGTTTGAATACCCCGCAATAACTCCTCGTTGGTTAAACCCTTATTGATAATATCCCGCATTCGCTGCGTACCTGCTTCGGGGGCGAAAGTTAACCCTGTTTTACGAGTACCACCGATAATATTAGCAATGTTTTCATCAAAACGATCCACCCTCTGACTGGGTAAAGATAGGGAGATATTTTCATCCTTGAGACGGTTTTTGATTTCAATACCCACGGAAGGTAAGGAAAGATAATCGGAACAACTGAGGGATAATAAAGAAAACTCATTAAAACCCGTGGCCTTCATACCATCTACAATACTATCAACCACCGCTTCGGGTTCTACATCCCTGGCAGGGCGGGTTAACATCCCTGGTTGACAAAAGCGACATCCCCTCGTACAACCCCTGCGGATTTCCACTGTAAGGCGATCGTGGACGGTTTGCACATAGGGAACTAAACCGATAGAATAGGCTGGGATGGGGGTGGCTACCCTGCGTAAAACCCTCTCGGGTACATCATCACGGTTGGGCTTCACACTGCCATCGGGTTGCATATCATAGAATTGCGGTACATATACCCCTGGCACTTGGGCAAGATCTAGTAGTAATTCTGTTCTAGTTAAACCTTCTCTCTTTCCTTCTTCAATGACTAAACCAATTTCGGGTAATAATTCTTCCCCATCACCTAGGGCGACAAAGTCGAAGAAATCGGCATAGGGTTCGGGGTTTGAGGTGGCAGTTTGCCCCCCTGCAAAGATGAGGGGGTAATCGGTGTCTTTTCTTTCTTGCCAGGTGAGGGGAATATGGGCAAGGCTGAGCATTTCGAGGATATTTGTTGCGCCTAGTTCGTAACTGAGGCTAAATCCTAATATATCGTACTCTTTGACATCTCTTTTGGTTTCTAGTCCGAAAAGGGGGGTATGGGTATCCCTCATTTTTTGGGATAAGTCGGGGGCAGGAAGGTAGGCGCGATCGCACATTTGCCGTGGTTGAGCATTGATAATATTGTAGAGAATAATATGCCCAAGGTTTGACGCTCCCACTTCGTACACTTCGGGGTATGTCAACACCCAACGCACCGACGCGCTTTCCCAATCTTTATGTTTTGAACCCAATTCGTTACCTAAATAACGGGCTGGTTTAAAGATGTCTGGGGTGATTAAATTTTCTGGTTTAATACTGGTACTAGGTGCGATCGGCATTTTAAATAAATCAGTTATTAAATAAACATCATTTTTATTATTATACTCTGTCTTAGGAAGTAATAAAAGAGTAATGAGTTATGGGATTTAATGTTCTATTAAAACATAAAAAATATTATTAAATTTTATCTATAATTTTCCAAGATAAAAGCGATAAATAAAAAATATTATGGACATAATAACTAACTATTTTTTTGTAACTATTGGTAGTCTAAAATCAAATAAATTTATGCACCTATTTCGGTATTTGATTCAGCAACATACATTTCTAGGATACGCATAATACTATTCTCAAAGGCTTTTTGAAAATCGGGATCTTGGGAGTAATTTTTATATAAACTTAACTCCTTCCGTCTTTCTTGGTTAACGGCTTGTTTGATTAGATGGGCGATCGCCAAGCGACTATTTTGAGCATCTGGGTTATCAACCACTTGAGTTTGATAATCAGGATTACGAGCCACATTTTGAGCAATATTAACTAACTTGATTCTTTGCTCCTCGGGGGATGCCTCCCATTGTCCGAAATAGGCTTGGTTAAAACTATTGATAATCTCCTCAAGGGTGTTATATTCCTTTTCTTCCCCGTGGTATCCCCTTGGGTTAGGGTTTTGGGGTTTTAACTCGCTAGTGTCATCGGTGAGCATAATTTGACTATTAAGACTAACCCTTTCAATGCCATAGGTAGTCAAATCAATACTATTAAGTAACTCATCCTGTTGAGCTTCTTGGGGATTTTTAACCATTAATTTGGGGATAAGAAACTTTAAAAACCAATACAGCTTTTCCCAATCCAAATTATTAAAAGGAATCAAACAAGCCAATTGGGCATATACCTTCACAAACTGCTTTGCCTTAACTTTAAAATCAATTTTATCTTCCTCCGTTAGCTGTAAATCAGAATTAAACCTTTGAGAAGCCGTATCAATAATCGGGCTGAGTTGTTGGGCTTCCACCCCATTGAAAAATAACTGATTAAACTGGTTTACCTCCTCCTGTTCATATATCCCCAATTCATCCAAACTTTCCTTTAAATCATGCAGTACATTTATATCAGTAGGTTCAGTGAGGCTAGTGGCAGTATAAAAGGGGTCAAAGGCTTGTTTTATATCCGTGGTACTATTGACAAAATCAAGGATAAAGGTATCATTCTTACCCATTCTATTATTACAGCGATTGAGACGGGATAGGGCTTGTACTGCTAATACTCCTCTTAATTTCTTATCGATATACATGGTGTGTAACAAAGGTTCGTCAAAGCCCGTTAAAAACTTATTAGCTACCACCAACAAGCGGTAATCATCGGTGCGTAATTTACCCTCTATATCCTTACTAGGAAAGCCATTTAAGCTCTCCTCGGTGTGTTCGATACCATTTACTTTCTTTTTCCCTGAAAAGGCTACCATGGCTTGAAAATCGGCGTTATTCTCTTTGAGTAGCCTTTGTATTTCTTGGTAATAAATAATGGCAGTGGTAATATTTTTGGTTACTACCATAGCCCTCGCTTCCCCTTTCATTTTTTTGGGTTTAACCACATTTTCAAGGTAATGATTAACCATGATTTCAGCTTTGGTGGCGATGGTTTTGCGATGTCCTTCCACAAAGGCTTTAATCTTTTTCTGGGCTTTACTGGTATCAAATTCGGGGTTATCGGCAATGGATTTTTGAATCTCGTAATAGCTTTTATAGGTGGTATAGTTTGCCAAGACATCAAGGATAAATCCTTCTTCAATAGCCTGTTTCATGGAGTAGAGGTGGAAGGGGAGAAAGCTACCATCGTTTTGTTTGACACCAAACTTTTCTAGGGTACTATTTTTGGGAGTGGCGGTAAAGGCAAAATAAGAGGCGTTTTGACTGAGTTTGCGATTATTCATCACCTCTAAGATTTGATCTTGATTGTCGGGGGGGTTATCGTCTTCTGAGTGACTATTCAAGGTCATATTAAGGGTATCAGCTGAACTACCGCTTTGACTGGAGTGGGCTTCATCAATGATGACGGCAAAGCGTTTGTTACTTAATCCTTCTATGCCTTCGACGATAAATCTAAATTTTTGGATGGTAGTAATAATGATTTTTTTGCCTGACTCAAGGGCGTTTTTAAGATCTTCTGAGCGGTTGGCATGGGCGATAATGTTTTTAACTTCGGAAAAGTCTTTGATGTTATCCCGTAGTTGTCTATCTAAGTTTGTTCTATCGGTTACTACTATGACTGAGTTAAATAAGGGTTCATCCCACGGAATTTCTTTGTTTGTTGAGGTGTAGTTTTTCTCTGAGTTAATGGATTTACTGGCTATGGATGATTGGTTATTAACTTTGTTCAGGGAATAGAGTTGGATTAGTTGGAAGGCTAACCATGTGATGGAGTTGGATTTTCCTGAACCTGCGGAATGTTGAATTAGATAGGTTTTACCTGTGCCCTTAACCTTTGCATCGAGGAGGATTTTATTAACTACGTCTCGTTGGTGGTAACGGGGGAAGATAAGGGTTTTATCTTTAAGGGCATCTTTGGGTTTACCTTCTAATAAAACGAAGTGTTCGAGGATATTGGCTAAACTACTTCGGCTGAAAATATCTTCCCAGAGGTAGCTAGTTTTATGTCCATGGGGGTTGATGGGGTTGCCTTTACCGTTGTTGTTTCCTTGGTTGAAGGGGAGAAAGTAGGTGCTTTTGCCATTGAGTCGGGTTGTCATCCATACTTCGTCGGTATCAACGGCGAAATGTACTAAACAGCGTCCGAAGTTTAATAAGGGTTGTTGGTAATCCCTTTGGCAGTATTGTTTTTTGGCATCGTAAACGGTTTGATTTGTCCATTGGTTTTTTAGTTCAATGGTGATGATGGGTAAGCCGTTGATAAATATTACTAAGTCGATGGATAGGGCGGTATCGGTGGTGGAGAAGTGAATTTGACGGGTGACGGAAAAGATATTTTGGTTAAAGTTGGCTTGGATTTGGGGGTTTAAGTCATTGTAGGGTTGGCTATAAAATAGGGTAAGGTGCGCTGAGTCGATGTCTAAGCCTTTTTTGAGCAGGTGTAGGATGCTATTTTTCTTGATTTTCCGATCTATCCTATCTAATATTAATTTCTGCCAGTCGGGATTATATTTGAGCTTCTCTAATTCTTCTGGTTGGGTGGTTTCTAGGAATTGCCATAGTTTAGCGGTATCTAGGGCGATTTGGGGGTTAAAGTCTTTATTTTCTCCGAGGTGATAGCTTTGTTGATTGATGAGGCACTCTTGTATTAAGTCTTCGAGGGCTTTTTCATTGGTTTTGCTTACCATGGGCTAACATTATTTTAAGGATAATTTAATCATATCAAGAAAATTGTTTTTGATAGCAAATGGTCTAAATATCTAGTGTTTCATTGTTGATAATTTGTTGGACACATAATTTTAAATCGTCTAGTTTTGTATGAATAACATTCCAAACAATATTGATATTAATAGAAAAATAAGCATGGGCGATAAAATCTCTTAATCCTGCTATTTTTTGCCACTCGATATATGAATATTTGATTCTTATTGCTGAAGGAATTTTCTTTGTTGCTTCTCCTATAATCATTAAATTATATACGACAGATTCAAGGGTTTTTTCGTCTTCTAATAATTCCTCATAAGTTAAATTCAATGTATATTTTTTTATTTTATCAATACTGGTAATAATATCTCTTAAATAAAGGGTAAGACTACGAGACATAAATCGCCTCCTTAATTACTTCTTCTCTAATTATGGGCTTTAAATCTTCTTTTATAACTAAGTCCACTGATTTGTTAAATAATTCTTCTAAATAAAATT
>NZ_JADEWC010000036.1 GCF_015207825.1 Cyanobacterium stanieri LEGE 03274 | reverse complement strand
AAAAATATGTTGAGAATCAAAAAATTCCTCAAGAATAAGGAATTAAAATGTTTTGTTTATTGGTCAAAATTCATCACCCGTTAATTCCTATGGGCATTTTTGTTGCTGAGGAATCTAACGGGTGTCCCCTTTTGACACTTTTAAGATAGTAAACTTTACCAATCAGATTGCCCATTCCCTGCCTTAACCAGAAAATATTATCCCAAACTTAAGTTAGTTAAATTTGACCATCCCATCTCTCTGTGATTTCATGGAATGAAAAACAAAAATTAACATTACAAAATGTAAGATCCCCGAAAATAGTTGTTAGATTGTTGTTAGAACTAATGTATATAAGCAGTTTAGATAACAAATATAACTATTTTTCAAGTTAATAATGGATTTAACAAACTTCCCTTGGCTAACGACAATCATTCTTTTCCCGATTGTGGCCTCCCTTCTCGTTTTTGTCATCCCCGATAAAGACGGTAAAACCATAAGATGGTTTGCCCTCACTGTGGGCTTAATAGACTTCGTTTTAATCGTTTATGCCTTCTACCAAGGTTATGACTTAAATAACCCCAATCTACAGATGGTAGAAAGCTATACATGGATACCAGACATTGACCTAAAATGGTCGGTGGGTGTCGATGGTTTATCCATGCCCCTTATTTTGTTAACGGGCTTTATCACTACCCTCGCCATTATGGCGGCATGGCCTGTAACCCTTAAACCTAGGTTGTTTTACTTCTTGATGTTGGCAATGTATGGCGGACAAATAGCCGTTTTTGCCGTGCAGGATATGTTACTTTTTTTCCTCGTGTGGGAATTAGAATTAGTCCCTGTTTACCTCATCCTGTCTATATGGGGCGGTAAGAGACGACTTTATGCAGCCACCAAATTTATCCTTTATACCGCTGGAGGGTCTTTATTCATCCTTGTAGGGGCTTTAACTATGGCTTTTTACGGGGATACCGTGACCTTCGATATGAGTGCGATCGCCCAGAAAGACTATGGTTTAAACCTGCAACTATTACTATACGGTGGGTTTTTAATCGCCTACGGTGTCAAACTACCCATTTTCCCCCTCCACACATGGTTACCTGATGCCCACGGGGAAGCCACCGCCCCTGCCCATATGCTCTTGGCCGGAATTTTGCTCAAGATGGGTGGTTACGCCCTCATCCGTATGAATGCGGGAATGTTACCCGATGCCCATGCAGTTTTTGCCCCTATCCTGATTATTTTGGGGGTAGTAAACATCATTTACGCAGCCTTTACCTCCTTTGCCCAACGTAACCTGAAACGAAAAATTGCCTACTCCTCTATTTCCCACATGGGTTTTGTACTAATTGGTATCGCCTCTTTTACCGACATAGGTATGAGTGGTGCTATGCTACAAATGATTTCCCATGGTTTAATCGGCGCGAGTCTATTCTTCATGGTTGGGGCTACCTACGATCGCACCCATACCCTCATGTTAGATGAAATGGGGGGAGTTGGTAAAAAAATGAAAAAAATCTTTGCCATGTGGACAACTTGTTCTATGGCATCCCTTGCCCTGCCTGGTATGAGCGGTTTTGTGGCAGAATTAATGGTATTTATTGGCCTTGCCACCAGTGATGCCTATGGTATGACTTTCCGAGTGATTATGGTATCCCTCGCCGCCGTCGGAGTTATCTTAACCCCCATTTATCTCCTTTCCATGCTCAGAGAGTTAATGTATGGCCCAGAAAACAAAGAATTGGTATCCCATACCAAACTTATTGATGCCGAACCCAGAGAAGTGTTTATTATCGCTTGTTTACTTATTCCCATCATCGGTATTGGTTTATATCCCAAAATTGTCACCCAAATTTATGACAGCACCACCAATCAACTTACGGCATTATTAAGAAACTCCGTGCCTAACTTAGTAGAAACAGAAATTGCCGATAAAACCAAAAATCAATTTGTAGCCCTCCAAGCCCCAACCATTGATTAATAATTTATCTGTAAATAAATTTTAACCCCTCTTTTAACGGAGGGGATTTTTTTTGTTATCAATTCTCAATTGCTTGAATATTTCTTTAAACAAAAATAAATGGTAAGATCTAATCATAGCTAGGGGTGTCTGAAAAAATAGGCTGAGAAAAACCCTTAGAACCTGAGACTGGGTAATACCAGCGTAGGAAAGCTGTTTATAGAGGAATCAAAATATGCGAACAGAATGGATTGCGAAAAGACGGGGACAGGCTAACGTGTCTCAGATGCACTATGCCCGTCAAGGTGTGATAACAGAAGAAATGCACTATGTAGCAAAGCGGGAAAATTTACCCCCTGAGTTAATACGGGATGAAGTAGCAAGGGGCAGAATGATTATTCCTGCAAATATCAATCACCCTAATCTTGAACCCATGTGTATCGGGATTGCGTCTAAATGTAAGGTAAACGCCAATATTGGAGCTTCTCCCAATAGTTCTAATATTGATGAGGAAGTAGATAAACTTCACCTAGCGGTGAAATATGGGGCCGATACCCTCATGGATTTATCCACAGGGGGCGGTAATTTAGATGAAATTCGTACCGCTATTATCAACGCATCTCCTATCCCCATCGGCACTGTACCCATTTACCAAGCCCTAGAAAGTGTCCACGGTAATATCGAAGATTTAACGGCACAAGATTTTTTACATATCATCGAAAAACACGCCCAACAGGGTGTAGATTATATGACTATCCATGCGGGTATTTTAATCGAGCATTTACCCTTAGTACGTAATCGTATTACTGGTATTGTTTCCCGTGGTGGCGGTATTATCGCCCGTTGGATGTTGCATCACCATAAACAAAATCCTCTTTATACTCATTTTGACGATATTATCGAAATCTTCAAAAAGTATGATGTATCCTTCAGTTTAGGGGATTCTTTGCGCCCCGGTTGTACCCATGATGCTTCCGATGAGGCTCAATTGGCTGAGTTAAAAACCCTCGGACAACTAACCCGCCGTGCATGGGAACATGATGTACAGGTAATGGTAGAAGGGCCCGGACACGTACCCATGGATCAAATCGAGTTTAATGTTAAAAAACAGATGGAGGAATGCTCTGAAGCTCCTTTCTATGTTTTAGGGCCTTTAGTTACTGACATCGCCCCAGGTTATGATCATATCACCAGTGCGATCGGTGCTGCCATGGCAGGATGGTATGGTACGGCCATGTTATGTTACGTTACCCCCAAAGAGCATTTAGGTTTACCTGATGCGGAAGATGTGCGTAACGGCTTGATTGCTTACAAGATTGCAGCTCATGCGGCGGATATTGCCCGTCATCGCCCCGGTGCAAGAGACAGGGATGATCAACTTTCTGAAGCTCGTTACAATTTTGACTGGAATCGTCAGTTTGAGTTATCCTTAGATCCAGACAGAGCAAGGGAATATCACGATGAGACTTTACCCGCAGACATTTACAAAACTGCGGAATTCTGCTCTATGTGTGGGCCTAAATTCTGTCCTATGCAAACCAAGGTTGATGCGGATGCCCTTACGGAGTTAGAAAAATTCTTGGCAAGGGAAGAAGAGGCGAAAAAACAACCCGTAGCTTAATTATTTTCCAATGCTAACCCTTCTCCTAGTCTATGGAGAGGGGCTTTTTTTATGGTGATTGATAACTGTAATTTAGACTAAAGAAAAATTGTAAGACAATCAATAAGCTAACAAAAATTAGCTTAAAAAGAAAAGAAATTAAGTTAACTGTTCCTTGAAAGTTAAGTTTTTTGCCTTAGATAAATGCTTTTTAACCATAGGATAGACTTTAGCGTTATATAATCAGATAAACTTTCAAAATAAAACCATTATGGTACTAACAAAAATAATCCAAAAGTCAGGTGTAGGTAAGCAAAATTTATCATTAGCTCTCACCACAGCCACAACCATTATGGTTAATATAACTATTACGGAGTCTGTCAGCGCTGCTGCACTTATTCAGGGTGCCAAAAATCCAGTTGATATTACTTGGCAGGCCAGTACGATCCATGGCTTTGATTTTATTGCCAATAGTGATAACTTAACCTTAACCAGTTTAGGTTTTTGGGATAGTAACTCTGACGGTTTTTTTCAGAACGGTAGTTTTCAGGTAGGCTTATGGGAAACAGCTACTCAAAATCTTTTAGGTAGCGTAATTATTGATAGTAATAGCACCTTAGATGAGTCTATTACTATCACTAACGGCTTTGGTGTTCCAAGTGTTCCAGGTGTTCCAGGTCAGTATCGTTATGAAGATTTAGCCAGTGCAGTTGATTTAACCAATGGTACTACTTATAGCTTGACCTTTCAAACCGGGCCAAATAGTTTTCCGCAAAATGATTCTCTTGTGCTTTCAAGTAATATTAGTGATACCCAATTTAATGAAGATAACACATTCAATTCTAATATTACCTTTCTTAACCAACGTCGATTTCTGGACAATGCGGGGTTTCTTTTCCCCACCAATGTTTTTGGTAGTGCTATTCCTGGCCAGATTAACGCCCGATTTGCTTCAGCAACCGTCACCACACCTGAAACATCTGCTACGGTAGGAATTATCGCACTAGGTTTATTAGGCTTGGGTGGCATTAAAGGTAAAAAGGATAAAGGAGAAGCGTAGTATATTAATACTTCTCTCCAAATCCTCCCTGCTTCCCCTTGAGAAGTGCAGGAAGGGCGAGGGAAGTATTTTTGTCATTAAAGAAAAATAGAGAGAAAGTCAAATAATGAGAAATTAAACTCTTTCTACGTGAATAAAGATAACAGACTAAAAAATTTTCGTAATGATACCTATGAAATGTTAGTCAAAAGTAAAGAATTTTACAAAATTTCCACAATGCCCTTTTGTCCATCAAGGCGTATAGGTTGATTATTTCTTAATATCCGAGTGGCTTGAGGAATATTCATCACCGCTGGTATTTGATATTCTCGGGCAAGAATCGCTCCGTGGGATAGTTGCCCTCCTATTTCTGTAATGATACCTCCTGCTTGGGGAATGATTAATGACCAACTGGCATCGATATAAGGGGCTATGATTATGGTTTTTTTATCGATTTGAATATTGTGACGGATGCTGTGAATAATTTTTACTTTTCCTTCGATGATACCCATACTAGCGGGGATACCTTGGAGTTGATTTTGACTGGTTTTTGGGGAAATGTTATTGTTAATATTTATTTTCGGACTATTACCATAAATTAGGTTGGGAATTGTCTTTAGGTTTTGATGTTCTTTTAGTTTTTGTTGACGTTTATTGGTTAGGGCGATAATATTTTTATCTTGCTCTATTTTTGTTAATAGGGTTTCTATTTCATTTAATTTAAGCAGGAAAATATCATTTTTATATGCTAATATTTTTTCTTGATATAGTTTATTTCCTATACTTAAGAATGTTTTTCTTAGATGGGCAAATAGTTTATTATTTATTGTTTTGATACTGCTATATAATGTGTATCTATTCTGAATTATTTTTTGTTTTATACTTAGTTTTTTTTGTTTTTGAGCTATATCATTTAATGATTTATCTGCAACAAAGCTAGTAAACATTGTTTTCATGGTACGATGACTTTCTGACCAACGGGGTATGGATATATCATTAATATTGTCACTGAGGTAACCATATGTTTCTAACCATTTATCTAGTCGTTTAATGACGGATTCTCCATCGTTTAATTCTGAAAGGGTTGCAAAAAAAGAGGCGTAGTTATTAGGGTCAATTTCTTGTAGTTGAATGCCTGAAAATAAATTTCTTGTATCGATCGCAACCTGCTTTAGTGCTTGAATGGAGTAAATTTCATCTCGATTATGATGATTTAAATCGTGACTATTAATATTAAATATTTGTTGAGATATTTTATAACCAAGATAAGCTAATGTATTTAAATACTGAGCATCTCTTAAAACTTCTAAAATATGATTAATTCTTGTTAATAATTCTTTATTATTTAATTCATCTGGTTGAATTTCTTCTAGTTCATCTAAAAGGGGGTTAAAAGTGCGATCGCCCTTATTATTAAAATTAGTTCCTAAAGCCCATTCATGGTTTATAAAAGACCATAAACTAGAAATATTTTTTAAGATGAAAAAAGGAGAAAAATTAATATTTTTACCTTCTGCAAAATCATCTAAACATAACCCCATTAACAAAGAATGTTCCGAGCAAAAACTAGCATTAAAATAAGCATAATTATAATGAGAAATAACAATATCATCAAAATCTAAACCCTTCACCTTATCCCCTACAATCACCGTTAAAAGATTCCGAGAAACTCCCGACATTAACAAATGATTAATAGACCAAGACAGAGGAGATAAAGCCTTAGGAAAAAAATCTTTAACTAGGGTTCTCGTCCATAGAGGATATAGGGTACTGATAGGACGATTTTGTAAAACCCAAATATTTTCTCCATCATAAGTCCATTCTATATCTTGAGGAATATTTTGAGCCGCTTTTTCAATTTCCCTCGCAATTTTAGCCACAGAAAACAAAATCCATGGAGGTATATTACCCCTTCCCTGTAATATTTCATCAGTCAGATAAACTCGATATTGTTCAGGGGTAACCCTGTGAGGTGATATCTCATGGGTACTTTGCGCCACTGCTTCGATACAAATACAATCATCAAGTTGATTAATCGGATTACGACTAAAAGCGACTCCCGAAAACTGACCAATAATTTGTTTTTGTACAATTACCACCAAAGATTTTTCCTCAGTGTCTCTATTTTGACGATAATTCAAGGCAACCTGACTATGATAAGACGATAAACAATCAATAATTCTTTGTTTAAGGGTAGCCCCATCAGTAATATTGAGATAACTTGCATAAATACCCGCCGCCGATACCGTCAAAGAATCCTTATCCAAAGCACAAGGCCTCACTACCAAAGAATTTTGTACAGAAGGGTTAGCAAAATCACAGAACGTATCTAAATCATCCCCTGCCTTAATTACCCAGCCATCAGGCACACTATAACCCCATTGTTTTAGTAAAGAAAGATTTGCCGCCTTACTTCCTACCTTCTCAGGGGTTAACTTATCCGATAGAGAAATAACGCCACTATCACCACGGAAAAAAGATAATAATTGAAAGGGGGAATTGTCAGGAAGTTGATCAAAAATCCATAACAATAGACTAGCCAAGGCGATGGTAACAAAAAGATATTCTGGAGAATTAATATTTTGAGCTGATAACACCACCACCATTAAACCGAGAAAACCAATTTTACCCCCTTGGTTGGTGCGAAAGATGGTAAAACTAACGCTACCTAACAAGACGATTAATAATCCTGCCATGGGATTATGGGCTATGATACCCCAAGTAACACTGGTTAAATTACCTTCTCTACCTGCCCAATATACCCCCATAACTAGGGCAATTAATGCCATTATCTCCCAAGGTGAACCCATGGGGAAAAAAGCCCTTGTCATTAAAACCACGGCGATGCCTTTACCCATTTCTGATAACAGGGCTAAACTTCCTGCTAGTTTGCCTCCGTAATAGAAGGATGCGGCGATGGAAACATTACCTGTGCCTAATTTTTTTAATTCTTTTCCCGATACTGCATAGGTAAACCAATCTACTAAAGGAATAGCACCTATCATGGGAGATATGATAAAGACAATTACTGCTCCCCAAATTTCTGTCATGAATTCTCTTGATTGTTATCTTGATTAGATTTTAAGGTAGAAAATCTTTATTCTCTATTTTCTGTTATTTAAAAATTCTGTGACGTAATCAAATTGATTATATTCTGCTAAACTAGCGGCGCTGTAGCCGTTATGGTTATGGTGATTGATATTTATTCCTTCTATTTCTAGTAATAGTTTAACTCCTTCTAAGTGTCCTCGGTGCGCTGACCACATCAAGGCAGTGCCTCCTCCTTTATCTTCAAGGTTGACATCGGCGCCAAAGTGTAATAAACAACGAATCATATCGAGGTTATTTTGGTCACATACTTTCATTAATACTGTTTTACCATCGGCTAGGCGTACATCGGGGTTAGCCCCTGCTTGGAGTAGGTAATAAGAGATTTCTTGGTGGTTGTTGATGATGGCGAGGGTTAGGGGATAATCTTGATTATTGGCGTAGTTGGGGTTAGCCCCGTTTTTGAGTAGTTCGGCGACAATTTCGCTATGGCCTTGTACACAGGCGATAATTAGGGGGCTATCTTTTTCGCCGTTAATGGCGTTTACGTTTGCTCCTTTTTTGATTAGGGCTTCTACTATCTGAAAATGTCCTTCTAAACAGGCGAGATGGAGGGCGGTTTCTTTTTGGTTGTCTTGAAGATTAACTTTTGCTTCTGCGTTGAGTAAAGCTCTAACTATTTCTATGTTTCCTTGCGCACAGGCATTCATCAGGGGGGTAAAGCCATCTTTGTTACCTCGGTTTACTTGCACTGAATGTTTGAGGAGGGTTTTGACGATGTCTAGTTTATGGTAGTCGATGGCGAGATTTAATGCTCCTTCGTCTTGGTATAAGTCGGCGCCATGGTTTATTAATAGTTCGATGATGGGGCTATGGTTTTTTTGGATGGCTATTTGTAGGGGGGTATCTCCATCTATGTCTTGGCAGTTTACTTTTGCTCCATTTTTTAATAGTAGTTCTACTACTTCTTTATATCCCCAGTAACAGGCTATCATTAGGGGTGGGGTGCGATCGTCGTTACTTAGGTTTACGTCTGCCCCTGATTGTATTAACAATTCACAAAGGGATAAATAATTTTTGGCACAGGCAAACATCAATGCCGTCATTTGGTGCGGGTGATTTTGATGGTTTACATTTGCTCCTTTTTGGATGAGGCTATGGGCGATCGCCCCTTGTCCCCCTTGCACCGCATAAATTAGGGGAGTATTATAATTAACATCAAGACTATTAACCATATTATTATCCTCAGCTAATAGTTTTTCAACCATAGATAAATTACGCTGTTTTACCGCTTGATGGATAGGAAGAAGATCATTCATGATAAATCTAAATAACAGATAAAGACGGATAATAAAAATTAGTAGTCTGAAAAAATAATTAACAATATGCTCCTAAAAAAAACTTCAACCCTTTTTCATACCCGATGGGAAATGTTAACGGTTTTCTGAAAAGCAATATTAGCAATTAGGGGCAAATTTGAGTATCATAGTATAGGTCAATTAAATCTTAACCCATCAATCAAGATTAACAGTACACTAAAATTATTATTATGATTAAAATACGCTTAAAAAGATTAGGTAAAAAAAGAGAAGTTAGTTATCGTATCGTTGCAATCAATAGCCGTAGTCGCCGTGACGGTAGAGCATTAGAAGAATTAGGATTCTATAACCCTCGCACCGATGAAACCAGATTAGATGTACCTGCTATTGTCACCCGTTTAAAAGATGGCGCTCAACCCACCGAAACCGTACGCCGTATCTTAGACAAAGCAAAAGTTTTTGAACAAGTAAATGCTTAATAAACAACCTTATCTTGACTTAGATAATGCTACTAGCCCTGATTATGATGGGCTAATTCGTTTTCTGGTTGAGCCTTTATTAGAATCTCCCGAATTACTCAGTTTTCACTGTGAGTACATCACCAGCACCAAAAGAATTTGGATTCGTCTAGCCCTCGAAGAAAAAGAAAAAGGCAGGGTATATGGTAAGGGGGGACGCAATATTCAAGCCATCCGAACCGTATTACAAACAGCCGCTCAGATGGTAGGTGATACATTATATCTTGAAGTCCACGAAGATCAAGAACGTGGTAGATTTAGATCTGCTCCCCGTCGTAAACCCAGTCGCAGCAGTAATTTTACGCCCCGATCTCGTTCTAATGGTACTCCTCGCCCTCCCATTAAAAGACGTGGTCATGTTAACAAACCTGTCATTGAGTAATTTTTGATCTTTTGCCCAACAGCATTTACTGTTGGGTTTTTTCTTAAAAATATCCCCCCAAACGAATCCCCACCCCCAACACTACAAATAAAACACCAATGGTGGTAATGGCTATGATATGCCAAGCTAAAGAATTAAGGGTTTCAACACTTAACTTAGGGATAATAAATAATCTGGCATGAATGGCTAAAGTAACGGTTAATAGAAGTAATCCTAATTTAGTCACCACATAACGAGATAAAAAAGAATCTAAAGCCCATAAACCCTCAAAATGAGGAAAATAAATCCAAATCAATCCCAATCCTGTAAGCACTTGTAATCCTAAGGATATTAAACCTAAAGTTTCAAAATTTTCCTCAAAATTTTCTATCAAATTAGGAGCTTTTTTTCTCAGCGCCCTTGGTAACACCATCACCGCTAAAATTAAATGTCCTCCCGTCCAAATGGTTGCACTAAGGGTGTGCAACAAAACTAAAAGTTGGAATGTCATAATCTATTTTGCTCAATGTTATGTTAATTTTTGATAACATTATGGTTATTTTATTTGATATTTATGTAGCATATTATACAGAAATGTTTTTTAGGACTTATCAAAAAAAAGATTATTTCCCAAAAATAAATCTATAATTTATGGAGAAAAGCCATGTCAATGCAATTAACGAGCAACCCAGCTAATGTGGTCACAGAGCAAGAGGCGATCGCCCCTGATTGGAGTCCAGTATGTCATATTACCTATAATCGTGATTCATGGGTAAAACTTAATCAAGCCCCCAGTGCCTATAGCCAAGAAGAAGCCCTATTATTATGTGAAGAAAAATCAGGTACTTGGGTAAGTTGGGTTCCTGGTTATGGTGAAGTTACCCTCAACAAAAGTGAATTTTACTGCTAAATGATGGAAAAAACTTGTTTACGCTAGGGTAATTTAGATTACTCTAGCTTTTTTTGTTCTGTTTATTATGCGTTTTTTGCATTAAATCTGAACAAGATATGCAGTGATTGATATTTTTTTTAGTATTTATATGTTAATAAATGGCTGTTTGCAACCTAAGAATATCATTAATTTTTGTAAAAAGTCTCAATCTTTTATACTGTCTTATTTGTAGCTGTAATTTAGGTATATTAATAAAAATTAAAACTTAAATATAAAAATTTTGTCTAAGATCATACATAGGTTAAAGAAACTTAAATATAAATAAAGTATAAAGTGCGATCGTTTCTTTTACTATGTTTTTTTTGCATACACTTATAAATTAAGATCTATGGCAGACTCTACAATTAACATAGCAACAAAGACAGAGCCACAATATAAACGCTGGGGATTACCCGCATGGCTAGTCTTCATCTGTGTGGCTACATTTACCGTACTACTATTCGCAGGGGCAGTGATTTATAAAAATGCTCCCCCCATCCCCGGTACAGTGGTATCTACGCAACAAGAAGTAATTTTAACCCGTGAACAAATCGAACATGGACAAACCACCTATTTAGGTAGGGGAGGACAACACATCGGCAGTATCTGGGGGCATGGTAGCTATTTGGCACCTGATTGGACAGCAGATGTGTTGCACCGTTGGGGGTTGGCTACTGCTGGAATACTATATAGTAATGATCCAAATTTTTCTCAACAAGATTTAAAAGCCTTATCCAATGTAGAAAGGGCAACCTTACAAGCAAGAGTACAACAAGAGTTCAAAATCAATCGTTATGCTGATGATACTGACACTTTAACTCTCACTTCTGCCCAAGGCAAAGGTTTAGAACAAGTATTTGCAGATTATAAGCAACTATTAACCAACGGTTCGGCAATCCATTCCATTCCCCAAGGCTGGTTTAAAGATGATACCGAAATTCGTGATGTGACGGCGTTTTTTAGTTGGACTGCGTGGGCAGCCTCCGCCAATCGCCCCAATGCACCCTTTTCCTACACCGCCAATTTTCCCCATGATGATTTAATCGGGAACAATGCACCACCTCAGTTTGTAATTTGGTCTATTGTTTCAGTTATTGTTTTAATTGCAGGGATTGCAGGATTTATTTTTATTTATCTTACTCAAGAGGATGCAGAGGAAATTCAGGTGGTGGAAAGTCGCCCTTCTATTCGCATCGCTACCCCTAGCCAGAAAGCGACTACCCTTTTCTTTGGAGTTGCCATGGGTTTGTTTTGTGTACAAATGTTGATGGGTATGGTAACAGCCCATTATGCCGTGGAAGGGGATGGTTTTTATGGTGTACCGATTCAGAATTATCTACCCTATGCAGCTTCTCGTACATGGCACTTACAGTTAGCGGTGTTTTGGATTGCTACCTGTTGGTTAGCGGCGGGGTTATATTTTGCTCCCCGTTTCGGTAAAAATGAGCCTAAGTTTCAGGTGTGGGGTAATAGTACCTTATTAGTAGCCTTAACCGTGGTGGTGGTAGGTTCTTTAATTGGTGCCTGGGCTAGTGTTCAAGGTATTTTGGGCGGTGATCAAAGTTTCTGGTTTGGCCATCAAGGTTATGAATATGTGGAGTTAGGGCGATTATGGCAATTGCTACTCATTGGTGGCATGGTATTCTGGTTGTTTTTGATGTATCGTGCCTTAAAACCTACCCTCAAGGCGGAGGGAAGCAAAACGGGCTTAAATCACTTTTTCCTATACAGTGCCATTACCATTCCTTTATTCTATGCCTCTGGTTTGATGTACACCAATCATACTCCTGTGAGTATTGCTGAGTATTGGCGTTGGTGGGTGGTACATCTTTGGGTAGAAGGCTTTTTTGAAGTATTTGCCACCGTGGCGATCGCCTATTTGTGCAGTGAATTAGGATTCTTGAAACGTTCATCCGCCCTTCGTGCCACCTATCTAACCACTATTCTTTATCTTGGTAGTGGGGTGATTGGTACATTACACCATCTCTATTTTGCTGGTACCCCCGTATTTATTACCGCCATGGGTGCAGTGGCTTCAGCGTTGGAAGTAGTACCCTTAACCTTAATTGGTTTTGAGGTGTTAAAGTCCATGCGTTTATCCCAAGAAGCCCAAGGATTTTATCGTTTACCCCTCAAGTTCTTTATTGCCACTTGTTTTTGGAATTTAATTGGCGCTGGGGTATTCGGATTTTTGATTAATCCTCCCATTGTCCTTTATTATTCCCAAGGTTTAAATACTACCCCCATTCATGCCCACTCCGCTTTATATGGTGTTTACGGCTCCTTGGCGATCGCCCTTATGCTGTTTGCCCTACGAGAAATTACCCCCGATAAAGCATGGAGCGAAAAAGGCTTTAACTTCTCTTTTTGGTGGCTAAATATCGGTTTAGTAATGATGATGATTTTCGGACTAATTCCCAACGGATTTTATCAGTTGGTGCAATCGGTTAACCATGGTACATGGTACGCCAGAAGTGCCGAAGTCATTAGCTCAGGCTGGATGCGATGGACAGTGTGGCTAAGGATACCAGGAGACATTGTTTTCGCCATTGGTGCGGTGGTGTTAGTTGTTTCCGTAATTAAAGCCATTTATGGCATTTTCCAACAACCTACCCAAGCCCAACCCGATGACAGTCCCGTCGTCACCTCCAAACTATAACAGTGGATCCCAAACTCAAGTTATCTTAATGTTAGCCAGATTAAATAATGCAATTATTGCATAATAATCATAATAAGAGGGTACAATATAGAAAATTTCCATAACCAAAAAAGAGGATGAGTCAAAAAGACACACACATCGAAGAAGCCGATCGCACCCTAAGACTAAAAAAACATAAACAACTATTCAACCTACTTTCCATTGCCGCAGGACTAATCTTCTTACAGGGCTATATGATCGAGCCCCTCATCCCCAGACTATCGGAAGTATTTAACGTTCCCGTCCAAGAAATCGGCTTTATCGTTCCTGCCTATATGCTCTCCTATGCCCTCATGGCACTATTTTATGGGCTATTATCAGATCGTTTTGGTCGTTGGTCAATTATTCGCCTCTCCCTGATTATTTTCGTAGTTTGTACCGCCCTAACCGCTACTTCCCAAACCGCAGGACAGATGGCCACATGGCGTTTATTAACAGGTATCGGCGCCAGTGGTGTAATACCCCTTACCTTTGCCCTGATTGGTGATTTATTCCCCTTCGATCAACGGGGGGTAAAACTAGGCTTAGTATTTGCCGCCATGGAAGGAGGCATGGCCGCAGGTTCGGCAGGGGGTGCTATTCTCGAACCCTACATCGGATGGCGTTGGCTTTTCCTCGGCACAGCTATTATGGCCGCCATAGTCCTTGTCTTGTTAAATCCCTACGGGGCATTATTTGATACTGCCAAAGCCGAAAAACTGCCCTCTATTCATCAAATATTTAGGGGTTATAGCAACGTTTTAGTAACTTTTCGGGGGAAAAGAACCTATAGTTATGTACTCTGGAACGGTGTTTATCACTCAGGAGTTTACACATGGCTAGGGTTATATTTATCTCAACGGTATGAAATGAATGCCTTAAATATTGGTTTAACTATTCTCGGTTATGGTATTCCAGGATTATTACTAAGTCCAGCCATCGGTAAAGCCGTAGATAAATGGGGTAGAAGGTGGTTAATTCCCGCAGGATTAATCATGGCGGGGTTATCTGGATTATTTATGATCTTAAATATTCCTCCCTATATGACCACCATTTCTGTGTTAGTTTTATCCCTCGGTTATGATCTCACTCAACCCCTTTTCGTTGGTATCGTAACGGATTTGGGAGATGATGATAAATTAGGTCAAACCATGGGTTTAAAAGTATTTCTTCTATTTACGGGGTTTGGAGTTGGTAGTTTGATTTTTGGAGAATTACTCAATTTTGGCTTCGGTGTCAGTCTAGCCGTTTTCGGTTTAATCCAACTGATTTCAGGATTAATTGCTATCCCCCTATTTTGGCAAGAGGTTCCTTGGAGTAAATCTTCATCGTGATTGTTTTAGCATAAAAATAACATCATCAATTTAAAAAAATATTATGTCTATACTTGAATTAAAATCTACCTTTACTAACCTTGACCAACATATTGAATATCCTAGCGAGGGTATTTTAAGTAAAGTTTTACTAAAAGATAAAAACTGTCAATATACATTATTTTGTCTGGCGAAAGGTACGGAAATTTCTGAACACACTTCCAGTCGAAATGCTACAGTTAATGTCATTGAAGGGGAAGGAATTTTAACCCTAGAGGGGGAAGATATTAAGCTGGAAAAAGGGGTTTTTGTGGTGATGCCCAGTAATGCACCCCATGCCCTAAGTGCGAAGGAAAATCTTTGTTTTTTATTAACCCTTTCTGCTACTGAATAATATCAAGTTCGGATAATTAGTTATCAATAGATTGTATCTTTGTACTTGCCCCACCGTGTAATGAATTACACGGCTAATGGTAGTTCGTTCAATAAATTGAACTTAGATATTAATATTGCGAATTTGTAAGTGATCAAGCGGACTTAACATAAGGTTTAATCTCAGTGCGGGATAATTCCTTATGAGTACCACCAAGTTTTAGGCGACTGGTGGCAGGTCATAATTGTCAATTGTTGACACCTTTAAAAGACTAAAAATGTTATCCCAAACTCAAGTTAATATTATTTTAACGGTTTAAAACATCGTTACGGTGTTCCACCGCTCCAACTATCTTTACTACTTCGTCAATGTTTTCTTGAGATACATTCAATTCTTGGAGGGTTTCTACAAGGTTTTGGGCGATCGCATCAAAATGGACATCCGTTAAACCCATGTTGTCCACTAAATCTTTGTGAGCATCCCTCATATTACGACCAGTAAATTTTTCAGTACCACCGAAAGCATAAGTCATAAAAGCCTTTTGGTGATTTTTTTGTTGTTTCATGTCGGTATTAACAAAAAAATGTTTTACCCTCTCATCATTCAATACCTTTTCATAAAACATATCCACTGCAATATCTACAGCTTCTTTTCCACCTAATTTTTCGTATAAAGTTTTCATAGTTAATTTTGTGTCAAAGTTTCATTACACTTTCATTGTAGATCAGCTATCAGAGTCCCAGATATTGAAAAATGTTAAGCTATCCTGACATTTACTGAATTTTTGGTATAATTTTATACAGAAATAAGAAAAGGAGAAACCGTATGGATTCTACACAATGGGAACAAGAAGAAGCAAAGATTTTTCAACCCGGTACCCCAGTTCAACTGAAGCAACACGGTGGAAAAATATACCATGTAGAAGAATATGATCCCATGCTTGTGCCTCCTATCTGGTTAGAGGAATACCCTAAACCTTGTTATCCCGAAGAATTAAGAATTTTATCAGACTTATTTTGTGTCTTGCCCCAAAAAACTTTACAAATTGCATAAAAAAAGGGCAAACCCTTTCAAAAAAAAGATCTGCCCCTTTATCATAAAACCATTAAGCGAAATTAAAAGTAGTGGTAATGCGCTTCATAGCTTCGATGACATTTTCACGACTGTTAAATGCACTCAGACGGAAATAACCTTCCCCAGCCGCACCAAATCCAGAACCTGGAGTACCCACGATATGCACGTTGTGAAGCAATTTATCAAAGAAATCCCAACTAGATAAAGCATCAGGGGTTTTTACCCACACATAGGGAGCATTTACGCCACCATAGACGGTTAAACCTGCTTTGGTTAACTCTTGGCGAATGATACTGGCATTTTCAAGGTAGAAGTTTACTAATTGGCTAATTTCGGCTTTTCCTTCGGGGGAATATACCGCTTCGGCACCCCTTTGGACAATGTAGGATACACCATTAAATTTGGTGGATTGACGACGATTCCAGAGTTTCCAGATTTCTACTTCAGAACCATCACTGGCTTTGCCTTTGAGATTTTTGGGTACTACGGTAAAGGCGCAACGAGTTCCCGTGAATCCTGCATTTTTGGAAAAAGAACGAAATTCGATCGCACATTCTCTCGCTCCTTCAATTTCAAAGATGGAATGAGGTAAATTAGGATCGGTGATAAATGCTTCATAAGCGGCATCAAAAAGAATGATAGAGCCATTTTCTTGGGCGTAGTTCACCCATTTTTGTAAATATTCCTTGGTGGCGGTGGCGCCTGTGGGGTTGTTGGGGAAACAAAGGTAAATTAAATCCACTGCCTCGGAGGGAATTTCGGCGGTAAAATCATTATTAGCACTGATGGGGAGATATACTAAACCTTCATATTCTCCTTTCTCGTTAGCGTCTCCCGTGTGTCCTGCCATTACATTAGTATCCACGTAAACGGGATATACGGGGTCAGTAACGGCAATTTTGTTATTTTTGCCAAAAATGTCTAAAATGTTACCACAGTCGCACTTAGAGCCATCGGAGATGAAGATTTCTTCGGGGGATACATCACACCCAAGAGCTTGAAAATCGTTCTGGGCAATTTTTTCCCTTAACCAGCCGTATCCCTGTTCAGGGCCATATCCTTTAAATGAGGTGCGATCGCCCATATCCTCAATCGCCTTCATCATAGCATCACGACAGGCTTGGGGTAAGGGTTCGGTAACATCACCAATGCCCAATTTAATAATATTTGCCTCGGGATTTTCCTGAGCAAAAGCGCTTACCCTTCTACCGATTTCAGGGAATAAATAACCAGCCTTTAATTTTAAATAATTATCGTTGATACTTGCCATATATAAATAATTGTAAAGAGACTATAAGCTATAGTATCACCCCAGATCCACCAAAGAAACAATGGACAATTAACAATTAACAATGGACAATTATTGAACCCTATTGAAAATTAGTTAACCTAAAAAAACTATTGCCCATTCCCCATTGCCTATTCCCTCATTTAAAGAATATCGGCGATCGCACCTTCTAACTCAGCCTGAGTCAAATCCGTAATAATAAAAACCTCCTGCACACTTTTCCCCTGACGGGCAATGAGCTTAAACCCTCCCCGAATAGGTACAGAAACCTTTAATTTTAAATGGGGAATGTGACTGCGCGATCGACTCAAAACCGCAGGAGTAATGGTGCGAATCCCTTCATAAACTACCAACTTTTCCAAAATAGGGATCAAACCATCCAAATGAGTCGAATGATTCCAAACAATGCGCCCTTCCGATGACTTACTCATGCTGCCTCCAATGGTGCCATGGTCAAACCCTCTCTCCTTAACTGTTGATGATACAACTCCGCCTGTTCCAACGGGCCAGCCCAAACCATCGCTTGACCTTGAAAATGTACCTGATTCGTCAAATTCCACGCCAACTCCTCCGTCATCTTCGGAATATAGCGCATCAAACAACTAGCCACGTGTTCAAAAGTATTAAAATCATCATCCAAAACGATAACCTTATAATTAGGGTACGGTTTGCGGACAGTTTGTTCAGACTTCGTCGGAGTAACTATAGCACTTCCTAATACCATATTAGTCATAAAGGTTATTAATATCGATTTTTTATAAAAACTTAATGCCTATGCCACTAATTATACTAAATCCTGTTTCAATAATATATTAATCAGGGCGGGGAACAGGGAACGGGGAATAGTTTTTTACTAGTGATTATAAATATTAAGTTTTAAGGATTATGAGAAGCCCAATTTTAGGTTAATAAATTTTGATGATGGGGTTTTAAAGCCAAAATTCTCTGTAATAAACAAAAAGAGGATATTTCAACATCACCCACTCAAACATTATTCAATCACCTTAACAATTGAAACACCACCATATCATTACCATTGCCCATTCCCCATTGCCTATTTCCCAAAATGTCCCAAATTAGCCTAAACTATTTTAAGAAAGTTTGTTTAGTAAAAAAATATATTCAAGGAGATTAAAAAAGATGGGAGCTATATTCCAATTACTTTTAACAGCATTGGTTCTTTTTTCCTTTGTAATGATCGTTTATGTACCCGTTGCTTATGCCTCTCCCCAAAATTGGGAACAGTCTAAATCCATTCTCTATATTGGTTCTGGTTTGTGGGTAGCCCTAGTAATTGCCGTCGCTGTACTTAACTTTTTCGTCGTTTAAGTTCAAAAGTTCTTAATAAAAATTAACATTTCTTAAAGATTTTCTGAACAGAATAAACAACAATTTTTTTAACCAAAAGGGGCTTTCGTATAAGCCCTATTATTTTCCTAGCAATAAGTAATTTTTTATTTTTAAATATGGCAGTTTTTGAAGGTAATTTTACCCAAGATATTCCCAATCTACGTTTTGCATTGGTAATTGGGCGTTTTAATGATTTGATCACCAATAAATTATTAACCGCCTGTCAGGATTGTTTAAAAAGGCATGGCATTGATGTAAACCCAGAAGGAGAACAGGTGGACTATGCTTGGGTACCCGGTAGCTTTGAAATTCCCCTCGTCTCCCGTAAGTTAGCAGAAACCAAAAAATATGATGCCATCATTTGTTTAGGGGCGGTTATTCGAGGTGATACCCCCCATTTTGACTATGTATCCAACGAGGTAGCCAAAGGGGTGGCATCAGCTTCTGTACAAACGGGAGTACCAATTATTTTCGGTGTTTTAACCACTGATACCATGCAACAGGCTTTAGAAAGGGCAGGTATTAAGAGTAACCACGGTTGGGGTTATGCCATGAATGCCATTGAAATGGCTACTCTGATGAAGCAGTTTAAATAAAGTTTGCCTAAAAAGTGGAGTCGTGAAGGCAGGGAATAGGCAATGGTTTTCATATTTTAACTAATTGGTGCAGCCTCTATAAATTTTGTTGTTTTAAATGGTGGGCAATGCCCATCCTACAGACTTGATTTTTGTTATGTTTACAGGTTACAGATTTGAAAAAAGGTATTATAGTAATTAGCCTTAGTTCAATTTATTGAACATTGACTGTTAGCCGTGTAATTCATTACACGGTGGGTGAAGGTAAACTTTATTAATTCGATGAAGTATAGCACCTCAGAATCAATAATTACACAGTGGGCAATAGCCACCCTACCAATTAGTTTTTTATCACCGTTGCCCGTTGCCTGTTCCCTATTCCCCAACTTATAATTGACTAGAATCAAGACTTTGGGCTTCATCATTACTGAGGGGTAAATGTAACCCACACTCTTGTTTTACCCCATGAAAACGGGTATCCCTTTCATCGCCATCGGTGGCACTTAATGGACGGCTAGAATGCCAATCTCCTACGGATACATAACCTTTATCGAAGTAGGGATGATAGGGTAAGTCATGGTTTGTTAAATATTCGTAAATATCTCGAGAACTCCATTTAAGAATAGGTAAAATTTTATAGTGTTCCCCTTGTTTGTTGACGTACTCTAATTGTTGACGGAATTTGGTCTGGTTTTGTCTCAAACCTGCTAACCATGCTTCGGCTTTTAGTTCTTTTAAGGCTCTTTGCATGGGTTCTACTTTCCTGATGCGATCATAAAGATTTAAAGACTCAACGCTTTTATCTTGCCAAAGTTTACCATAAAGAGCTTCCATTCTGGCAGGACTCATTTCCGATTGATATACTTTGAGGTTGAGGTTTAATCGGTTGGTTAATTCTTCGGCGAAGGTATAGGTTTCTTTGGGTAAATATCCTGTGTCAATCCAGATGATAGGCACATCGGGAACTACTTGAGTGACAAGGTGTAACATTACTGCTGACTGAATCCCAAAACTGGTACTCATTACCAAATGTTCCCCAAATTCCTGATTTGCCCAGTCAACGATCGCCTCTGCACTATAATCAACTAAATGACTGTTAACGGATGCTAGATCTAAGGTTTCTTTGGCGGTAGATAATTGATACACAGGATATATAAATAAGTTTTTTATTTCTGAATAGATGAATTATATTCTAGGTTTCTTACCTTATATATGTCAACCGAATAGAAAAAATCCCACT
Organism: Cyanobacterium stanieri LEGE 03274; assembly: GCF_015207825.1. Lineage (NCBI taxonomy): Bacteria > Bacillati > Cyanobacteriota > Cyanophyceae > Chroococcales > Geminocystaceae > Cyanobacterium > Cyanobacterium stanieri. The sequence goes on along the minus strand of NZ_JADEWC010000036.1, from coordinate 7,988 downwards.
CTTTAATGGTGGGAAAAGCAAAGGATTAGTAAGCAAGAGTTTCTAAGGTAGAGCGTAAATATTCTCTTACTTGCTCATCGGTTTGTTCTGGGCTAGATTTCTTATCTTGTTGCCACTGTTTAAAACCAGAGCTTTTGGCGATCGCCTTTTTAAGATTGTTCCAAATTTCTTGATCTTTGCCTAAACCACTCGAAATAGTTGACATTGCCATAAATACCTATTTTCGTCATTAATATTTAGTCCTAAATACAATATAACTTAATATTTCTTTTCTTGATTGTAGTCATTGTCACAGTTTCTTTTGATTATGGCTTTAGTTTTTCTTCCTTTAATCCCATACCTCGTATAGACATTAATTTTTAGCGGTTTGGATAACCTCTCCATCAATAGCCATTAATAAATCCTGAGGACAATTAATGAGAAAATCGGGTTGATAATGCTGTAAAATTTCCGCCGAATTAAAACCCCAAGTAACCGCAATCACCTGAATTTTGCTTTTTCTTGCTGATTCAATATCCCTTGTTTCATCTCCCACATAAAATGTATTATCCAAAGATAAACCACAATGACGAATTACCCGATTAATAGTCCGATGCTTTCCAAATAGATTATTACTAGAGTAAACAAACTGAAAATAATCCTCTAAGCCATTACGACACAAAAATTCTCTTACACTCTCTTCCCAATTAGAAGTAATAATCCCTAAGGTATATTCTCTTTGATGCAACCTTTCCAAAGTTTCCTTTATTCCTTCAAAGGCGCACAAAAATGCTATTTGTGAATTTAACTCTTTTTTAATTTTTTTCATCAAAAAAGGTATTTTATGAAGTGCGACGGGAGACTGTTTGATAATATCCTTTGAACTGAGATTACTTAACCTAAAAACTTCTGATTCATCTACTAAGGGATAATTAAACTCTAAAGCCAACTGATTCACAATCTTTACCACAGTGGAGAAAGTATTGGCAATAGTACCATCAAAGTCAAAGATAATTGTTTTGTCTGCCATTATATGTACGAAGAAAAAGAGAAAGATTGCGAAAAGTTAAGAAGGAATGTCACAATAAAAGATAGTTTTAAGAAAAATAACAGTAAAAATATATGGATACCGCAACAGTGGTCGCTTCTACCATTGCGATCGCCCTTTTAGCATTAACAGGGTTTTCAGTTTACACAGCTTTTGGGCCTCCTTCTGCCCAACTAGACGACCCTTTTGAAGATCACGAAGATTAAATGTTCACTAGAGACGTTATCGCAACGTCTCTAACTTTTTGGGCAAAATAACTGTAGAGAAACTATTGTACCCCTTGTAAGTCTTCCCAAGAAATTTCCTGTTTTTCCCCAGCAAACTCATTGTCAGGGGTAATAAATAACATACAGTGACACTCTTTTCTTTCGCGCATCGGTACACAGGGGCAATTCCAAAAAGTATTTTTAACCTCTGCTTCCTTATCTTCATAATAACGACAAGGACAAAGGGGCGCTCCTAATTCTTCTTTATGCTGTGCTAAACCCTGAATAACTACCGCAGTAACTGAAGGATCGGCGCAAAAATATGTATCTGTGCGTTTAGCATACTGTTCGGCAAAGTTTTTCATTGCCTCTAGCTTTTTATTTTGATTATCTGAGGTCATAGTTTAATGTGTTTTGATCCTTTTTTATTTTCTCTGCTACTATTTTACCCTAACAACTCCCCCTCAATTTATTGATGAACCGTGTATGTATAGTCAAAGGTTAGATTTTCCCTTGAACATAGGCTCACCCATGAGATGAACTAAAGGATGATCGTCATCTAAAGTTTTTGATACATTAAAAATAAATATTGTTAATAAAAATAGTCATAATAACCTTCATCCCATAAACTATATGTGGTTGTAAAAAAAGACTAATTAGGAATTTATGGGTAATAATAATCTTGATTTATGGAGCAAAATAAGTGCGACAACCATTCAAGCACTAGAAGAAAAAGCCTTAAAACCAATTGAAACTCAGTATGAATTTTTAAAAGAAAATAACATTGATTTTATCATTAGAATTTTAGATAATATTCAACGTAAAGAACAAGCCAAAAAAAAACAAAAAAAACACCAAAAAGAAGCTAGTTATAATCCTTTTTTACCCTATGAGGATAAACTTTATGTGGATGATTTAGGTGATAGTCATGTTTGTATCTTAAATAAATATAATGTTGTTAATAATCATGTTTTAATTATTACCCGTGAGTTTGAACCCCAAGAAAATTTATTAACGTTAAAAGATTTAGAGTCTTTTTGGCAAGTGTTACGACAGGTTAGCGGTTTAGGATTTTATAATGCTGGACCTTTAGCCGGAGCATCTCAACCTCACAAACATTTACAGGTGATTCCATTTCCCCTTGCCCCTAATTCTCAGGGTTTTCCCATAGAAAATATCGTTCTTAAATATCGTTCAAAATTGTCAGATCATCAAATTATTACCCTTGATGAATTGCCTTATGTACAGGCGATCGCCTTTCACAATCTTTTAGGAAAATCAAGTTTAGAATGTGCGAAAATAATCGAAGAAATATACCAGAAAATGCTAGACTATCTAGCTATAGAAAATGATGGTAAAACATCCCGAGGAAATTACAATTTATTAGTCACAAAACAATGGATGATGATGATTCCTAGAAGACAACCTAAAGCCCAATCTATTTCTATTAATTCCCTTGGATTTGCTGGGGCTTTATTAGTTAAAAATCAAGAACAATTAGATATTATTAAAGAATATAAACCCTTACATATTCTCAAACAAGTAGGAATCGAGCAATAGTTTTTTTGACCAGATAAAAAAAGACTTATCGTCCATTGTTCATTTTTTATAGTATTTACAGACTGAGCGATCATCAATTTAGCAAGTCCAATTTACTATAAGATATAGTAATTGAGGTTATTTTTACTAACTATTTATGTCTTCTCAATGGGAACGTTTATTAAAAAATAGAGGGGTTTGGCTAGGTTCTTTTACTCAGTTTTCCCCCCGAGGAGAGTTTATCAAAGACACCCCCACCGAAATTAAATTGGAGGGCTTAAATGAAGATAAAACCATCCGTTTAACAGTGACAAGATTAGGGCAAGATAGCCCACCCCACATTAACGAATTTACTTATCTTAACCGTAGTATTTTCCTGTTTGAAGAAGGACATTTTTCTAAAGGCAATTTACAATTTAGCCCTTTTTCTACCTTCGGAGCAGAGTTCGGTTTTTGTAAAGAGGATCGCCGCTTACGCATGGTACAATTATTTGATAAAAATAGTATCTTTGAACAAGCCACCCTCATTAGGGAATTTAGGGAAAATACCTCCAAACAAGAAAAGCCTCCTCTGTCATTAAATCAACTCATCGGAGAGTGGCAAGGGGAAGCTATCACCCTTTATCCTGATTGGCGTGAGCCTGAAAAGTATGCAACTAAATTGATACTCGAAGAAAAAGGCAATCAAGTAAAACAAACCATTACAACACCTCACTTAGAATTTACCTCCACTGCCCAAGTAGAAAATAACGCCCTTACTTTTTCCGAAACAGGGCAACAGATTCGCTGTTTATTGTTACCTGATGGCGCATCCCTCACCGTGCCATTAAAAATTACCCATCGTCAACCCTTTTTCCTCGAATGTGGTTGGTTAGTTGAATCGAATCAGAGATTAAGGATTATTCGGCGTTACGATGAAACAGGGGCATGGCAAAATGTCACCTTAGTGACGGAATTTAAGCAATCATAATAAACACAAAAAAACCACCTCTTTGACGGATAGGGGTGGTTTATGAATCACAAAAAATTAACGTATTAATTTTGCTCTTTGTTTTCAGTGTTATTAGACTGCTCATTAGAGTTATTGTAATCTCTTCTTTTGAACTTAGAATTGAAACGGGTTGTTTTTTTTCTAAATTGACGAGCATAAGCCTTATTGCGTTCTGCTTTTTCCTTTTTAGGATTGCTTTTAGCCATTCTTTCCTCTTAAATAATATTTTCTTTTTTTTGATTTCCCACGATATTAACTGAGAAATCAAAGTTGGGATTCTAGGGTTTTAAACTATAAATAAGGTTTAGAAGCGATCGCCATTTCTACGACCACCGCCACCCCTGAAAGAATCTCTATTTTCACGGGGTCTAGCTTTATTAACCTTTAGTTCTCGACTCATCCACTCAGCACCGTCTAGGGCTTCAATGGCCGCATCCTCTTGGGTTTCGTTTTCCATCTCTACGAATGCAAAACCACGCATACGACCTGTTTCTCTATCAGTGGGAATATGAACCCTTGTTACTGTACCATATTCTGCAAAGACCTCATTTAGATCATCCTTGCTTACACTATAGGAAAGATTTCCTACATATATCGACATTGATTGACGAACTCCTTAAATTGTTTAAATTGTAGAGAGCAAAGATGTTGTTAATGAAGTCTATCAATAAATACGAAACTATGTGACGGTAAATACTGAGTAAAATCTTATCACTAAATCTTGATTCCCTATGGTTTAGTATAACACCAAATAGCCAATTAACCATCTTCAATTTTTCTAAGATGGCAAAAATCGATCAAGGGCAGCCTTGAGGGCTTCTATTTCTATATCTATGGTACCATCTTCGGCAGCACGGGTAATACATTCGCTTAAATGTTCATCTAAAATGATTCTGGCTACCCGATCAAGAGCGCCTCTAATGGCGGCAATTTGAATGAGAATTTCTGGGCAGTCTCTATGTTCATTAATCATGGTTTTAATACCCCTAACATGACCTTCGATGCGGGATAAACGATTAATTAATTTACGGCGGGATTCTTCGCTGTGAATATGACCATGACTGGCATTGTTTCCGTGGTGATCGTGATGATGTTGGGTGCCATGATCTACTGTAGCCATTTTCTTATTTATTTTATATATTTCTTTGTGACAATTATAGTGAATTTATGAATCAAATTACTGAAATGGTTTGAGTGATAGGGGTTGAAAGATTATATTTTCTTCTAAGAAGATTAACGATATGTTATAATTCATAGTATAATCGTAACAATTTTTAATAGAATCTTAAGGAGAAATAATTTAATGGCTGGTTTATTTGGTTGGTTGAAAAGAGGAAACAACAATAACAACACTTCTCAGGGAGCTTATTTTTTAGATCCCGATGATGCAAAAACCTATGGCGATATTGAATATATGCGTAAGAGTAAAACTGTGCGCAGAACATTCCCTAAAACCTTAGCTAATAAGGAAGGTGGAGAATTAATTCAGGAAGTATCTTCTGAAAAAATGGTTAAGAAAACCGCTTTTCAAAACCCCAATAATTTTAATAATAATATTCAAGGTAGTTTTAATTCTGTAGAGTCTTCTTCTAGTGAAAGCTCTAATACTGAGTCGTCTTTTGTTCCTAGTGAGCCTCAAAAACGTCGCTCTACGGATACTAATATGGATATGTTCCGTAATATGGCTAAAGGTATCAGAAAATAAATAGTTAACAGGTGTTGGATAATGGGTAATTAATAATTTCCGATAGCAATGCCTTAAATTCTATTTGCGTGGGCGTTACTGCCCACTTTTTTATGTTCTAGTGAGTCTAATTTGAGCTAAAGTAAATATTACAGGAATGATACGAGTGTAGTTAGTTGCGATCGCCCTCCAACCCAAATCAGCAAAAAAACAAGCCCATAAAGCCGGGCCTAAAAAGGCAAAAGCGCCCCTCACGGCGGTATAACGGGCAGTATTAACCATCATTCCTCGTTTAGCTACTTGTAAAGCTACCTGAGTTTGAAAACCAGAAGCAAGGGCAACACCTCCTTTGATTAAACCACTTTTGGCAACCTGATAGGTGGCAAAATGGAGCGCAAATTGTTGGGCAATTTTTTTGAGTAACCAAGATTTTAAAATTGAACTAATTGCCACAACCCCACTACCCTTGAGGATAATTTTCAGGGGATCATGTTGTAATCTTAAGGGTAAAGGCTCGGGAGTGGTAGCATTAGCTAAAGATTTAATTACCTGATTACGGATGGAGTTTTGTTCATGGGCGGGTAACTTTGCCCAGGCTTTTTGTAGTAAATGTAAAAAAATCTCCGTTTCAATGTCAACGGTTGCCATGGATATGCCGTAGGGAATTTTTAGATAACGGCACACTTGAATTAAAATTTCTCGGTAGGATACTTGATGGGTGCGGCGCTTTAAAACCGTTACTCCATCTGCTCCCAAAAAGCGAAATCTTTGCTCAATGGTATCTAACCAGCTTGGTAAATCCTGACTTTGGACATCGATGGGGGCAGGGGTTTGTAAATAGTCGATGGGGTTGAGACGACGGCAAAATAAAATATTAGTTAGTTGTTGTAATTCTTCTTCTGTGGCGATTTCTAAAACGCTTCTAAATTCATCCACCATAGTAATTAATAATTGATAGTTGATAATGGATAGTATTGATTTTTGGGTGTTTTTGATGTTGGTAATAGATTCAAACCTTTTATAATTATAGTTTCTGATTTATTCAGCGCACCTTAACACTGACTTTTAATTTTTTATGTTACCCATCCAAGAAGCCTTTGATATTATTATCGACTATGTTAAACCATTAGACGAAATTGAAACGGTTAATTTAAGTCAAGCCTATAATCGCATATTAGGGAAAGCCATAAATTCTCCCCATGATTTTCCTTATTGGGATAATTCTGCCATGGATGGTTATGGGGTGCGCTCGGAGGATTTAGCAAAAATTAAGGATGGTAAGGATGTTTATTTAGAAATAGTTGAAGAAATTCCTGCGGGTTATGTTCCCCAAAAAAGGATTAAGTCTAATCAATGCGCTCGTATTTTTACAGGGGCAATGATGCCTGATGGGGCAGATACGGTGGTAATGCAGGAGAAAACCGACAGCCATGGTAAGTTGGTAAAAATACTTGAATCTTCCCCTAGGGGAAATTTTGTGAGAAAAAAAGGCTCTTTTTATGGAGCGAATGATGGTTTATTACCTGCGGGGGTGAAGATAAATTCCCCTGAAATGGCTATTTTGGCCACTGCTCAATGTACGGAAGTAAATGTAGTGCGATCGCCCTTAGTTGCCATACTATCCACGGGAGATGAATTGATTTACCCCCATGAAACCCTGAGTAGAGGTAAAATTATCGATTCTAATCAATACCTATTACATAGTTTTATCAGCCAAAATGGGGCTATTTCCGTCCCTATGGGCATTATACCTGACCAAAAAGAACAATTAGAAGGGGCGATCGCTTCTGCCCTCGAAAAAGCCGATTTTGTATTATCCACAGGGGGAGTTTCTGTGGGTGAATATGACTATGTCAAGGAAATATTAGTTAAATTAGGGGGCAAAATATTGATGGAAAAAGTAGCCATCAAACCGGGTAAACCCCTTACCGTAGCTGTTTTTCCCGACAATAAATTATACTTTGGGATTCCGGGTAATCCAGTTTCTACCATGGTAATATGTTGGCGTTTCCTAAAAAGTGCCATATCTAAATTGTCAGGAGAAACAAACTATTATTTACCTCAAATTGTCGAGGCTATCTGTCAAGAAAACCTGAAGGCAGAAGAAAAAAGGGAATGTTATCTATGGGGAAGGGCAAATATTGTTAATGGGCAATATCATTTTAATCTTTCTCAAGGGCTTCACAATTCAGGAAACTTGATTAACCTACAACAAACCAACGGTTTAGCTATTCTTCCTGTGGGGGTTTCCCATGTTAAGCAAGGAGATAAAATTAAAATAATGTTAGTTTAAATCCAATTAGTAAGTCTTACTATCCTAATTTTTAAAAAGGTAAATCGTCCTCGTCTTCTACATCCAATTCAGGGCGATTAATAACTTTTATTTCTGGAGGCGGAATTATAAACGGCGGTGATTCAATATCATCAAGAATTTCCCCGTTAACACTTTTAGCAAATTTTTCGGCAACCTGTTTTAGTTGAGCCGGAGATGCTTCAAATACTTCGATGGTATTATTAGCTACCATGGGTTGGGGTAAGGGC